>JANMSY010000588.1:0-6435 GCA_031389865.1 Anaerolineales bacterium
GTGGTAGGTATGCCTGCCCGCGCAATCCGTAAGTTGGAAAGAAAGATCAAAAAGAAGTAGCCACTGGATCTTGGTGGCAGATAAGGTTGGTTATGACCCTCACCCAACAGGAAAAACAATCACTCGTTGACCTTGCAAACACAGCGCGCCGGCATGCCTATGTCCCATATTCAAAGTACCCCGTGGGATCAACTGTACGTACGACAACGGGTCGTGTCTACACAGGCGTCAATGTGGAAAACGCTGCATATCCGCAGACCATGTGCGCCGAGCGCGTCGCCATCTTCAAAGCGGTGTCAGAAGGTGAGAAGGAATTCGAAGTCATCACCGTTGTTACGGATAACGGCGGCTCACCTTGTGGTGGATGCCGCCAGGTGATGGCGGAATTTGGGCTGGATACAGTTGTCATCCTCGCTGATGGAAGTGGTCATATTGTCAGGGAAACAACCGTGAAAGAGCTGTTGCCGGAAGCGTTCACACCTGGGCAGTTGGAAAACAGATAGGTAAATGAGGAAACACATACACAGGTACACAACCTGTTTACTGTTCTACGTGTTCACCGGTATACTTCCCTAGCATGCCTGAAACAAAATTCCGTTCCTTTCGAGTTGAGGCTGTTGTGCTGCGTCATAGTGACTATGGCGAAGCTGACCGTTTGTTGACTCTCTACACGCGCCAGCTTGGCAAAACACGCGCCATCGCAAAAGGCGCGCGCAAGATCGCTTCGCGCAAAGCGGGTCATATCGAACCGTTCACACACGTCAGGTTGCAGCTTGCAAAAGGACGCGACATGTTGATCGTCACCCAGGCCGACACAGTCGATGCCTACCAGCCTCTGCGCGAAGATTTGATCCTCACCAGTCAGGCTGCCTACATCCTCGAATTGCTGGATCGCTTCACCTACGAAGACGAGCTGGAGAATTCGGTCATCTTCCGTTTGCTTACTGACACACTCGCCCGCCTTGCCTCCAAAGCGGACCCCTGGCTTGTCACCCGTTATTATGAGATGCGCTTGCTCGATCATCTTGGGTTCCGCCCACAGCTTCTGGAATGTGCAAACTGCAGTCGCGAGATCAAAGCGGAGGACCAGTTCTTCTCGTTCAGCGCTGGCGGAGTCATTTGCCCGCGCTGCGGACAGGGTTTGCGCAACCTGCAGAACATTTCCATTGAAGCTCTGAAGTATCTGCGTCACTTTCAACGCAGTAGTTACGCCGAAGCATCACGCGCCCGCCCCGCGGAAGACGTGCAAAAAGAGACCGAGACCCTCATGCAGGGATACTTCACCTATTTGCTCGAGCGCGAACTGAATACGCCAGGGTTTTTGAAAAAGATAAGATCCTGATCATCCCCTCTCCTGCAGGGAGAGGGTTAGGGGGAGGAGGATTTCAACCTCTTTCCCCAGTTCAAAACGAACAACCACCCAACTAGAATGACGACCGGTTTCATGATCCGCCACAACAGGATCTGGAACCATTTCCATTTCAAGGGATAGATGATGTATGCGATGATCCAGCGTGCGAGCAACGTTTGACCCAGTGGGCTTTGTAATACCCGACGCCTGTATCCGTTAAATGAAAATTCGTTCCGCTGAAACGACACGCCTATTTCGCGGGCGGCCAATGCGCCGTATCCCAGGGCGATGCTGATTCCCTCACCTAAAACGGGGTCTGCGCCAACAGCATCTCCCACCAGCAACACGCGCGGCACAGACATTTGGTTCTGCGGCGAAAACCAGCGGATGGGATGTCCCTTGAGCTCATAGTCTTCCAGGCTGAATCCGAACCGCGACATTTCCCTGGCAAGCGGCTCCTTCAACTGCGGGCGTTTTTCACTCGCCAGGATATTCGTGTCGTAGATCCCCCAACAGCGCATTGCTTGGCCATTGATTTGCGTGGGAAAGTCCCACACGTAGCCTGCAATGTTATTGGGAATGGGAGAGAAATCGAAATACGCCTGCCCCCACCGCCCTTTGGGCTCCTCCCCCAGATACGGCTGGCGAACTTCAGTCGTATCTGGGGGAGGCAGGCAGGGGGTAATAACCTCCAGTACCCGCGCTGTATACACTGGTGCATTGGGAAAAATACACCGACGCGTGACTCCGTTCGAGCCATCTGCGCCGACAAGAACTTGAGCACGGAATATCCCCTGATCGGTTTCAACGGTCACACCACTTTGATCGGGAATAATATTTCGAACCGAAACCCCCTGCCTGATCTCTATTCCTCCAGCCTCTGTTTTTTTCGCCAGCCAGTTGTCGAATTCATCGCGACGGATCACACGTAACACATGTCGCTTCGGCAGGCGAAAGTTGAATCCCTTTGCTTCGAAATCAAAATGGATGTTGTCCACGTCCACGTGTGGCACTTCGCTGACATCGAGTCCGAGTCGCTGAAGGATGATCTCCGCGTCGAGGACGAGTCCGCCGGCGCAAAGCTTTGGGCGTGGATAACGCGTTTTCTCCAGGATCAGCACGCGGCTGGCAAGATGTGGGAAGTCACGCGCGATATGAAGTGCGGCGGAGAGTCCGCTGGGTCCTCCACCGATGATGAGTATGTCGCGATGCGTCATATTGTTTAATGATGCAGGATTTGCGAGAGGAATAATTTGGTGCGGTCATTTTGAGGCTTGTTGAAGATCTGCTCCGGTGTGCCCTGTTCGACGATCTCGCCCTTGTCGAAGAAAATCATGCGGTTGGCCACAGCCCTTGCGAAGCCCATCTCATGAGTAACAGCGACGATCGTCATTCCGCTTTTGGCGAGCTCAATCATGACGTCCAGTACTTCCTTGATCATCTCAGGGTCGAGAGCAGAAGTAGGTTCATCGAAGAGCATGATGCGCGGCTGCATGGCGAGGGCGCGTGCAATGGCCACACGCTGCTGTTGCCCGCCTGACAACTGGGCGGGATATTTATCCGCCTGTTCAGGGATGCCCACGCGGTTAAGCAATTGCATGGCGAGTTCGCGCGATTGTTCCTTTGGTGTGCGGCGGACCCATGCGGGCGCCAGGGTAATGTTCTGGATGACGGTGAGATGCGGGAAGAGATTGAATTGTTGGAAGACCATGCCCACTTCCTGGCGGATCTTTTCCACATTGCGAATGTCGTTGCCAAGTTCAAGGCCGTCCACAATGATCTGACCCTTTTGATGCTGCTCGAGGCGGTTGATGCAGCGAATGAATGTTGATTTCCCTGAACCCGATGGGCCAAAGATAACGACCACTTCGCCTTTTTCAACAGAAAGGTTGATACCCTTCAGCACGTGGAAGTCACCGAACCATTTATGCACATCACGACAGATGATGATCTCTTCTGGATTCTTGTGTTCGCTCATACGCTCTCCAAATTAACGCGTGCCTACGCCCAGGGCTTGCTCCACGCGGCGGCTGCCATACGTGAACGCCAGGTTGAAGCCCCAATAAATGAAAAATGCAAACAGGAATACTTCACGGTGTGTGCCCAGCCAGTCTGGTTGGGCAAGGATGGTACGTGCAATTCGAACCACATCGAACAAGCCAATGATGGCGACCAGGCTCGTATCCTTGAACAGGCTGATGAATGAATTGAACAGGGCAGGGACGACCGCACGTAAGGCCTGGGGCAGGATGATGAATAGCATGGTTTGTGTGCCGCTGAGCCCCAGTGCATGGGCCGCTTCGTATTGCCCGCGATCAATGGCCTGCAATCCGCCGCGCACATTTTCCGCCTGATACGCGGCTTCGAATAGAATGAAACCGATCATGGCGCGAATGACCTGTTCAGGACGCACATCAATGGGCAGGAAAAGCGGCAAAAGAATCGCTGCCATATATAGGATGGTAACCAGTGGAACGCCACGGATCAATTCAATATAGCCTATGCTGAAATATCGAATGATGGGAAGCTTGCTGCGCCGGCCGAGTGCCAGCAAAATGCCCAGCGGCAGCGCGCCAAAGTTGCCAACGATCGTGAGCAAAAGCGTAAGAAGAAGACCACCCCACAGGTTCGATGCAACCGGCGGAAGGGTCGCGATGTATTTGGTCCCCGCGATCAACAGGAAAACAAATGGGAAGTACAGGAACCAGGCAAGAGTGGCAATCAGATTGCCGCGCGGCAGATAGAGTCCGATCACATAGAAGAGCAGCAGAATCCCAACGGCGAGCAGCCACTCGTCCCACACATTCCATTGAAAGTATAAAGCGATCAGGATGAATGCCGCGCCTGCTCCGAGTGCCATCAATGCAAAGCCGCGCGCCGCGTTCTTCCACACGCCCCATGAAAGACCGATCAAGGCTGAAAGAAGAAAGATCGTGAGCCACACACGCCCGATTTGCTCACGCGGATATAAACCGATCATGAAGAGCGTCAGGTTTGCTTCGATCACGCCCCAGCGTGCTTCGGTCGTTGCCCATTCCAGGGCGGGCTTGAACAGCGCGTATAGCAGCCAGATGGCGAGCAGGGTTAACGCGGCGTTATACCAGGTACTGAATAAATTCTTGCGCAGCCATGCCAGGGGTCCTACTGCGAGGACGGGAGGTTTCATTTCGATTGTGGTCATGTCAGCGCTCCACCAGTTGAATGCGTGCGTTGTAAATATTCATCAACAGCGATGTAAACAGGCTCATGCTCAGGTAGCTGAGCATCATGATCACGGTGGTCTCGATCGCCGCGCCGGTCTGGTTGAAGACCGTGCCCGAGATGCTGAACAGGTCAGGATACCCAATAGCAATGGCGAGGGATGAGTTCTTGGCCAGGTTCAAATACTGACTTGTAACCGGGGGCACCATGATGCGCAGCGCCTGGGGAAAAACGACCAATCGAAGCGTCTGGCTGTTCGTCAGCCCAAGCGACCGCGCCGCCTCGACCTGTCCCTTTGAAACTGCCTGGATGCCGGCCCGCACGATCTCGGCGATGAACGCGCCCGTATACACTACCAAACCAAACAACAGCGCGGCAAATTCGGGCGTCAGCCGCAGTCCGCCTTTGAAATTTAAGCCCGACAGTGCAGGGATAAATGCTCTTAATGGCGGTTCGGGCTGAAGGAACGCGCCCAATAAAATGATGAATGCAGGGACGAATGGATATGTCAGATTCCACCAGGGTGATAATGGAACGGAAGCACGTTGTCCTGCAGTCCGCAGGATAAACCAGATGATAAAAATTGAAATAATTGCGAAGAGAATATACACACGCCAGGCCGGGTGGGTGGCGGTGGGCTCTGCCCAGGGCAGATAAATTCCGCGCTGGGTCAAAAAAATGGAGCCTGGTAATTCGATCGCCTGCCGTACGCCCGGCAGTTGGATGATGACACCGAAATACCAAAACATCAGTTGAAGGAGGAGCGGCGTGTTGCGGATCACTCCCACATACGCGGCGGCGAATCTGTTGATCAGCCAGTTGCTGGACAACCGTGCAACACCAGCCAGCACGCCCACAATTGTGGTCAAAATAATTCCGATCCCACTGACGACAAGCGTGTTGACCAGGCCGACAAGAAGCGCACGTCGGTAGGGATCCGAAGCCTGATAGGGAATATACGATTCGCCGATATCAAAACTGGCTGGGTTCTTCATAAAGCCATAGCCAACGGTCATTCCCTGGCGTGCCAGATTGACGGAAACGTTTCGATACAAATACAAAGCCGCGGCTGCCAGCACAAGGATGAAGATCGCCTGTGCCAGTATTTTAAGAAAACGGATGTCACGCCAGAAAGCTTTGATGTTCATATCGGTATATATTTGGAGTCCCGTAAAACGGGACTCCAAATAAAGTGCGTGTTGAATAGGCTAGCGCATTGGCGGAGCGTACATCAAGCCGCCGTTGGTCCACAGCTCATTCTGGCCGCGGGCCAGGTTGAAGGAAGCGAGGTTACGCTCGTAGACCTCACCGTAATTGCCAACCAGCTTGATTACGCGGTAGACGAAATCGTTACTCAGGCCCAGCTTTGCACCGAGTTCGCCTTCCACACCCAACAGGCGACGGACAACCGGGTCTTCACTGGTCAGGAATTCATCCACGTTTTCGGACGTGATGCCAAGTTCTTCGGCCTGGATCATTCCATATACAACCCAGTGGACGACATCCGCCCACTTGTCATCACCCTGGGCAACCGCCGGAGCCAGTGGTTCCTTCGACATTACCAGATCAAGGATGATGTGATCGGCAAAATTCTGAAGGACAGCCTGTCCCTGTGTGGCAAGTTGTGAACGGTCAGACGTGATCGCATCACAGCGGCCTTCGTCATAGGCCTGGAAAGCGGCGTTCTGATCCTCGAACACGACCGGTGTGTACTCGACACCCGCCGCCCGGAATTGATCCGCCAGGTTGAGTTCGGTGGTGGTTCCGCTTTGTACGCAGACATTGGCGCCCGAGAGAGCATCCAGACCGGCTGACACATCGCTGACAATATCCGTTTTCGCCATGATGGCCTGCCCATCATAGAATGTGACCGGGCCAAAGGT
>JANMSY010000619.1:0-3995 GCA_031389865.1 Anaerolineales bacterium
TTTGCTGTACATCCTGAATGAATTGTAGGGCCGTTTTTCATCCATCCAATCCTCCCAATTAAACCTTCCAAACATATAAGCACCCGAAGTTGTGGTGATAATTCGGCCGTGAACTCGCTCCACCAACGGGAGCAGCTCACGGGTCAGCACGAACGGCGCAAGATGGTTGATCGCCATGGTCAATTCGCATCCATCGGCGCTGACTTTGCGTTCATCCAGCATCAGGCCGGCGTTATTCCAGAGTACATCCAATGCTTCCGTCTGCGCCCTGACCTGATCTGCAAGAGCCTTTACTTCGGCCGATGATGCGAGATCAGCTGTGACCAGCGCAAAGTTGGCTTGCGGTGCATTTTTCTTCAATTCATCTAAAACGGGATTTCCACGTGCGGCCGAACGGGCATGCACAAGTACCCTCCAGCCTTTGCGTCCCAACTCCAACGCGCCCGCCTTGCCGATGCCTGTAGACGCGCCTGTGATCAATATAACTTTGTTTGAATTACTCAAAATGATTCCTTTTTATGGTGTGATACTTGCAGGGTATGGAGCATATGTGAGACGGGAATCTTTCCTCTCGCAACAAAACAAGGCAGTCAACGTCTTAACCTACAAAGGAGAAACTTGTATGAAGATGAACAGACGACCTGCCCTGGATGGAAAAGTTGCCATTGTTACCGGAGCATCGTCCGGAATTGGAGAATCCACCGCGCGTGAATTTGCGAAAGGTGGAGCGATTACCGTGCTGGCCGCGCGGCGCGTCGAACGCTTGAACCGTTTGCAAAGAGAGATCGAAGACATGGGCGGGCAGGCGCTGGTTGTGCCAACCGACCTGACCGAAATCAATCAGATCACGAATCTCGTGCAAAAAACCCTGTCCACTTTTGGGCGCATTGATATTCTTGCGAACATCGCAGGCTGGGCGTTCTACGATTGGTTCGAGGAACTCTCCGCGCAGGAGGTACGCCGCGCCTTCGAGGTCAATGTGCTGGGACTGGCTGAACTCACGCGCCAGGTCATTCCCAGCATGAAGGCGCAACGCTCCGGATTTATCCTCAATATGAGTTCATACGTCAGCCGCATCTCGGTCCCGCCGCTGACGGTCTATGCCAGCACGAAATACGCCGTTGAAGGTTTGACCGATGGGCTGCGCCGTACGCTGCAACCCTGGGGGATCACGGTCATCCGTATCCATCCAAGCTCGGTATCAGGTACTGAGTTCGCCCAGCGCCCTTACCGCCCAGGTGCAGTTACCTATGCTCCCGTACCGATCGGACGTATCAGCCGCGAGAGACTCGCCCGTCACATGGTTGGGTTGATCGAAAAGCCGCGTCGTGCCCTATTCATCAGCCGCCTGTATGAAGTGCCGGTGCAACTCAACCGCCTGTTCCCCGCACTCGTGGACTGGGTCAGCGTAACCTGGATACGCTACAAACGCAGGGACGAAATTCCACCATTGGAGCAAACCGCTTCTGTGCAATACTCCTCGTCTTTTTCACTACTTCCATTTGCAGGCGGGATTCTCATACTCACATTGGTCTCCAGACTTTGGCTCAAAAAAGATAAATAAAATTATCCAACCGCGAGAACGCAAGAAACTCTTAAGCGTTTTCTTCTCAAAGTGATATATAATGCCCACGGTCACAAATTGCGCTTTCCCACCTTTGAAAAAGCGCATTTTGTGACCGCCCGGGGTATAATTTCACGTATGGAACAAAACAGAAAAGTCCGGACGATCGTCAATTCTGGTTCAGTGCAAGCCGCCGCTGCCCTGGCTTTGCGCGCAGCCCAATTGCCGGGACTGCTCTATAAACCTGTGGTAGCGTGAGACTGAATTTGTCGTTCAAGTCCCGAACCTAAACAGGTTCGGGACTTTTGATTACATCAGTTGGTATAATTTCGCCACTAATCTTCATGGAGTTAGAATGACCAAAAAATTGACTGGCAACGAGATCCGCCAAACCTTCATAGACTTTTTTGTCGAACATGGACACACGGCTGTACCGTCCATGTCGCTTGTGCCGGGCGGGGATGCCACGCTTCTCTTCACCAACTCGGGCATGGTCCAGTTCAAGGACGTGTTCCTGGGGACAGACAAGCGTCCCTATACCCGCGCCGTCGATTCGCAGAAGTGTATGCGCGTGGCCGGCAAGCACAACGATCTCGACGATGTGGGCCGCGATGACACGCACCACACCTTCTTTGAAATGCTGGGCAACTGGTCGTTCGGTGATTACTACAAGAAGGAAGCCATTGCCTGGTCATGGCAGTTGTTGACCGATGTGTGGGGTTTGCCGAAAGACAAGCTGTATGCCACGTGCTTCAAGGATGACCAGGGCAACATCCCATCGGATGAAGAAGCAGCGGATATCTGGCGCGAACAACCCGGCATGGATCCGAGTCACGTACTGTACTTTGGCCGCAAGGAGAACTTCTGGCAGATGGCCGAGACGGGTCCGTGCGGTCCATGTTCGGAGATACACCTCGATCTCGGTGAAGAGCGCGATAACCTGCGCGGCACCGATCATTTGTGTGGCGTGAACGGTGAATGCACGCGCTATATCGAATTGTGGAACAACGTTTTCATCCAATACAATCTTTTGGCCGATGGCAGGCTCGAGCCGCTTCCCGCCAGACACGTGGACACGGGCATGGGCTTCGAGCGCATCGTCTCTGTGCTGCAGGGTGTCGACTCAAATTACAAGACTGACCTTTTTACGGGAACCATGGATGTGCTTTCCTCGCTGACGGGCGCATCCCGCGAGCAGATGTATGCTGATTTTACGCCCTATCGAGTCGTCGCTGACCATGTCCGTTCGGCAGCATTTTTGATCGCGGATGGTGTTGTGCCCGGCAACGCGGGGCGCAACTACATCACTCGCATGATCATCCGCCGCGCGGCCCGCTTTGGAACAAAGATCGGATTGCATGAACCGTTCCTTGCCAAAGTTGCCGAGGCAGTCATTGCGGAGTACGGGGATTTCTACCCCGAACTGAAAAAAAGCAGCGGCACTATTTTGGATAATCTGACCCGCGAAGAGCTCCGCTTCGCACGGACTATTGAGTCGGGTACCGCTCATCTGGAGAATCTGCTCTCGGAAATCCGCACCGCAAACAAAACCACCCTCGATGGCCGCCGCGCCTTTGACCTCTACGCCACGTACGGCCTGCCCTTCGAGATCTCGCGCGACATCGCCCGTGAACAGGGCCTCGACGTGGACGAAGCAGGCTTCAAAGCCGCGCGTGAAGAACACAGTCTCGCTTCGGGCGGCGGAAAAGCCATAGGCAAGATCGGCGGCGAAGATGCAGAATTCTTCGCTGGCATTCTGAAAGACCTGCAAAAGAAAAAGAAGATCAGTGATCATGGCGTGGAGTACGATCCGTACACCAGTCCGCGCGTGGAAGGTGAAGTGCTTGCGCTCATCGTCAACGGACAACCCGTTCAATCTGCCTCCTTTGGAGATTTGGTCGAAGTCATCCTGCCCAAGACAGGCTTCTACATTGAATCCGGCGGCCAGGTCCATGATGAAGGCTACATTAAATCACTCCCCATAAATTCGAAGAATTTGGGGGAAGATGGAGGGAGGCCAGGCTGGGAGATCGAAGTTACCGATGTCCGCCGTGCCTCTGCAGGCGTTATTGTCCATATCGGGGAAGTGGTCTCGGGCCAGCCCAGGGTGGGTGACCTCGCCCTTGCCGAAGTGGATATGTCCCGCCGTCACGACATCATGCGCAATCACACTGCAACCCCTTTACTGCACGCTGCATTGCACCAGGTGCTGGGTGAACATGCGCGACAGGCAGGTTCCCTGGTCGCGCCTGATCGTCTGCGTTTCGACTTCAATCATCCCGAAGCGATGACGCCCGAACAGGTCGAGCGCGTTGAACGCATTGTCAATGACGCGGTCGCCGCGGACATGGAAGTGCTTCCCAAGCTCCGCGCCCGCGAAGATGCGATTGCTGAGGGTGCGATGGCCTTGTTCGGCGAAAAATACGGTGAG
>JANMSY010000629.1:0-3168 GCA_031389865.1 Anaerolineales bacterium
CGCATCGCCGCCACATGGACTCCGCCTTTATGCGCGAATGCGGATTTACCAACAAACGGTAAATGTTCATCCGGTGCGATGTTCGCCACCTCAGCCACGAAATGGGAAAGTTCGTAAAGACATTCGATCTTTCCTGCTGGCAGGCATTGATATCCCATCTTGAGCTCAAGATCAGCCATGATGGAAACCAGGTTTGCATTTCCGCAGCGTTCACCAACACCATTGATCGTGCCCTGCACCTGGATCGCGCCTTCCCGCACTGCGGTCAACGAATTCACCACCGCGCACTCGGAGTCGTTATGAGTGTGGATCCCGAAGGGATGCGCGAGGGAAGGCTTCAAGTCCAGAATGATGCGTTGCACTTCCCACGGCAGCGTCCCGCCATTGGTATCGCACAGCACGACCGTCTCCGCACCGCCGCGAACTGCCGCCCGCAGAGTTTCCAGCGCGTAGGATGGATCCGCTTTGTAGCCATCGAAGAAATGCTCGGCGTCGTAGATCACGCGCTTGCCATTGGCTTTGAGATACGCAACAGATTGCTCGATGATACGCAGGTTGTCTTCGAGCGTAGTGAGCAAAACATCGGTGACGTGCAGGGTCCACGTTTTGCCGAAGATCGTGCAGACAGGCGTTTGCGAATCGAGAAGCGCTTTGATATTGGCATCATCTTCGGGACCGCCTTTGACACGACAGGTGGAACCAAACGCAGCGATGAGCGCATTCTTCCATTGCATGTCGCGGGCACGCTCGAAGAACTCCACATCCTTCGGGTTCGAACCCGGCCAGCCCCCTTCGATGAAGGCAACGCCAAGCTCATCCAGCTTTTGCGCGATACGGATCTTGTCGTTGCTCGAAAGCGTGAAACCTTCGGATTGCGTTCCGTCGCGCAGGGTGGTGTCGTACATCTGAATTTTTGACATGGAAAGAATTTCTTTTCTGACGATGGACGATAGACCATTGACCCTATAATCGTCCATCATCCATGGTCTACGGTCGCTGTTCGAACGCGGCGATCTCTTTTTCAAAACTCATGATGTAGCCGAGTTCATCCGTGCCGTTCAAAAGGCAGCTTTTGTTGAATGGATCAATCGAAAAGGTAACAGAGCCATTCGGGAAGGAAAGTGTTTGCGATTCAAGATCCACCTTGAATTCGGCATTTGGTACTTCTTCGACAAGATCGAATAACATCTTATGAGTTTCATCATCCACGATGATCGGGATCAATCCGTTCTTGAGCGAGTTGCTGCGGAAGATATCCGCAAAGGATGTGCTGATCACCGCACGAAATCCGCTGGATGTGAGCGCCCATGGCGCGTGCTCACGGCTCGAGCCGCACCCGAAGTTGTCACCCGCCAGAAGGATCTGGCAGCCGGCTGATTCGGGTTTGTTGAGAACAAAATCTGCTTTGGGAGATTTGTCATCGTTGTAGCGCCAGTTAAAGAAAAGCGCCTCGGCGAGACCGTTCTTATCAGTCACTTTGAGAAATTGTGCAGGGATGATCTGGTCTGTGTCAATGTCATTGACAGGCAGAGGCATGACGCGGGAGGTAAGTGTTGTAAATTGAGCCATAATTGATTTCCGATTTATGATTTTAGATTTGTGAGTGGTCGCCGACCGCCGAAGACTACAAGTTCGTAGATGCGGAAGTAGCAGTCCACTTCTTCATAGCCGATCTCGCGCAGCCAGCTGCATTGGAGTTCGACGGGCGCCAAAATGTTGGCGGCTTTGTCGGGACGATTTTTATATTCGTCAGCGATCTCATCGAAGTTGCGTGTGCCATTATTCTGCTTTTCGATTGCATAACGCGCTGAGACGTAGTGATTCTCGAACAGGTCAATGTTTAGTTGTGCAGCGGAAGAAACATGTTCGATATTAATGAACCATCCGCCAGGTTTGAGTAGCGAAAAGATCTCTTCGTAGATGGAACGCTTGCTTTCATCGGGCTAGTGATGGATGGAATAACCCGAGACAATCGCGTCAAACGGACCGAATGCCTGCATCCTGTTTATCCAGGCCGGATCGCCATAATCGAGGTTCTCAAAACTGAGCTGGCCTGCGTAATCCCTGAGTTGTTCGCGCGCCTGGCCGAGCATTGGGTCTGAGAAATCAGCAAGCACCCCGCGAGCGCATGGGTATTCGCCGAGGATCGCCGCGCCAAGGATGCCGTCTCCGCAGCCGAGATCAAGAAATGTCTCCACAGGTTGTCCTCTCGCTTTGAGAATGGAAATCATCACGCCGATCTGCTCCTGTGCCAAAGGGATCGCGGCGCGATAGGAGAGAAAGCGATCGACGATGGCGGGCAGTTTCCAGACTTCATCAGTGACCATTTGATTCCAATTCATAATTTTAGATTCACGATTGTTCGGCGGACTAAAGTCCTGCCTCAATTCGTGGAAGTCGGCTAAAGCCGACTCTGGTAATCAGCCCGCAGGGCTTCCATGTACTGAGAAGGGGATTTATCCCCGCCGAATAGGTTGTTCACACCAGCATCGTCCTTACATCCGTAACAACGCCATGGATCGCAGTCGCTGCAGCAGTGAGTGGAGAGGCCAGGAAAGTTCGCCCGCCTTTGCCCTGGCGGCCTTCGAAGTTGCGGTTGCTCGTCGAGACAGCATATTGACCAGGCTGCAACTGGTCGCCATTCATTGCGATACACATTGAGCAGCCTGCTTCACGCCACTCTGCTCCTGATTCTTTGAAGACCTTATCAAGCCCCTCCTGCTCGGCTTGCTTTTTCACTTCCTGCGAACCGGGGACAACCATGACGCGTGTACTTTCCGAGACTCTCCGACCTTTGAGCATTGCCGCGGCAAGACGCAGATCAGAGATACGCGAGTTGGTGCAGCTGCCAATGAATACCACGTCCACTTTTTGGCCGAGCAACGATTGTCCGGGTTGGAGTCCCATGTAGGTCAGGGCCTTTTCGAATGCCGCCTTTTGCGAAGACTCGTTGAATGAATCTACGGTGGGAATTCGATCCGTGATTCGCATTCCCATGCCAGGATTTGTGCCATAGGTGATCATCGGCTCAAGCTCGGATGCATCGAGCGTGATGGATTTATCGTAGGTCGCGCCTTCATCACCCGGAAGGGACTTCCATTTAGCCACAGCTTTGTCCCATTCTTCGCCTTTGGGAGTGAACTCTCGCCCGTACAGATATTCAAAGGT
>JANMSY010000668.1:0-7130 GCA_031389865.1 Anaerolineales bacterium
ATGCACAAGCACGGTATAAGGGATAAATTTCCCTTAAATTTTTATACCATAACCTTTCCCGTTTAAGATTAAATCGCCAGCGGGTCGGTGCAATTTAAAACCAAAACATCCCACAAAATACTGTGGGATGTTGTTTAATTATGTATATTACATCGTGACCAATACCGGCGTGGGGTCAGTCACTGTCACTGATTTCCCGTTTGCAAAGAACACCTCAGTCTTATTCAGCCCTCGTATCACTTTCAATCCTTTGTATTGGATCGTCACATCCCAGGGGAACGGGTTTTCGCCTTCAAGCTTAACACGCGTCGAGGACAGTATTTGAACGCCGAGCACATGCAGGAATAAGCCCAGCGGGGCCAGCCCTGTCAGAGCGTTGCGTTCGCCCAGGCCGGTACCGTTTTCGGCATGGTAACGCGCATGGAAGGCGCGGTTCTGTTTTAGGTTCTGCACGATGGCAGTCATGTTATGCGCCACCAGCCGCGCCGCGTCGGAGCGGAATCCATATTTCAGCAGGCCCTCGGCGATAAACAAATTCCAGGGCAGGTGCACAGCCTGTGAAACGGCCTCTGCTTCGGGCTGCGTTAACAACGGGCAGGCAGGGACTCCGTAAGGACGGTTGAAACGGCTTGCATCCAGCAGCGCACGTCCGATCATCGTTTGTGCATGTTGCTGGTCGGGCACTTCGGCCCACAGCGGCATGAAGAGTGTGTGATCTTCGCTGGTGAAATCAAGCGTGCTGATAACAACTGTATCTTCATCACTGACACCGCGCACAGAAACTTTTGCAAGCCGCGGATACACTTTTTGAGTGGTGTAGATCAGCCCGCCGTTGCGCCACTGATAATCACTATTGGATATGACCTCATCCGCGGGTTTTGTGGACCACTGATGAATGCGAATCTCGGGCCGCTTCGCCATCGGACTTTGGGTCTGCACCTCGATCAACAAGCGGATCGGCCCATCGAACTTTAATTTCGTCAGCGCGGTACCCGGGCCTTGCTGCCGGACCAACACCTTGCCCGCCAGGCTGAGGCCTGTTTCGCGGTCGCGGTAATGGTACAGGCCCGTACGCGGCTGCCACGTGGATTCTACGGACTTGCGCAGACGTGCAGCCTGTTCATGAAGAAGGGCCAGTAGATCGTGCTGTTCGAGCTGTTCCGCCATTTTGATGAGGCATGCAGCTTCGTGATACAACATCGCTTCCAGGGCAGGGCTGTGAACCTGGCTGATATTCACGCCGAGCGACCATTCATGCCAGGCATCGAACAACGGGTTGTCATCAAAACCTGTTTGCAGGATGTGCTTCCATTGAGGCAGCCCATCACGGTCATCATCATATGCGGGTGAGAACCAGCACCAGAAGAATTTCAGGAGTTGGGGATAGACCTTTGCAAGAAATTCCCTGCTGTCAGTTTTCTCGTAAAATTCCCATGCAAGGCTTGAAAGAATCGGCGGGGCTAGAAAATGCCCGCGCTGGCCGGCGAGGCCGGGTTTGCCATCTATTTCCCCATCTTCCTTTTGGACTGCCAGAAAGTTTTTCAGCAGATCCTGTGCAGCGCCTGAGACGGGTAATACACTCGCCAGATAATATGCATCGAATGCAGTCTGCCCGTTCCAGGATGCGGGATAATCTGTGCCATCACCCTTGGGCGAATAGCCGTTATCGGGTCCACGGGCCGAGACGATCGAAGAATGAGGCAGCTGTTCGTTGGGAGGAAAGAACAATCCGAATGCAACGGTCTGGCTGAGGGCGAATGCCGCATCCCAATCTTTATCGCCCGTGCGAATATCCACGGTCTGGCTGGAGTGGAGCAGTTCAAGCCGGGCGCGCTCTGCCTCCCAGGGACGTGCCGCGGTCTGCCGCGCCAGATCGAAAGAACCTTGAGCGCTGTTTGCCGCAGCTTGAGTCCAGGTGAGTTGACGTGTGGCACCGGGACCCAGCTCGAGGTCCAGAAAGAGCGAGGGGTGAGGCGCGGAACCATGTGCGGGACCTCCAGTCAAAAAGAGGACGGGAAACAATCCACTTGTTTCTCCCACAAGCACGTTGACGAGCTGTATTTGGGTTGCTGTCATGCTCTGTCCCGCAATGGGGTTGAGCAGGGTGCATACTTCCAGACGGATTTTGCGGGTCGCGTTGGATTTATTTGCCACAGTCACGCGCCCACTGACGGCGTTGGATTGTGGAACCCAGTATTCAGTTGCAACGTCAATATTGGGTAGAGGAGAGTATTCGAGAGTGATGAAGCTTGGATAAAAACGATGCACGGTTGGCGGCAGCGCAAATGTGGCTGGGTCGCTGACGGATTTTCCGTTCTCGCTGAAGCGCAGAAAAAGCCGCATCGACTTCGCACGCAGGCCATACGTGGTGCGAAGCGAGAGAGCAGGTGGCTCTCCGCCACCAAGAACAATTTCCCAGATGTGGTCGTTTAAGTAATCAGGTATGGAGAGGCGTGAATCGGCTGCGAGAGTTAAGCAAAGCGGGTCGCCTTTGGCGAGTGACCAATCACGCATAGATGTATTGTACGGGGAGTTGGTCCAGTGGTCAAAGGGTATAATTTAGTCTCCTGAGACCAGAGAACGAGGAGACTACCAGCATGGGCATGTACTTTGAGGAATTCAGCATCGGGCAGAAGATGGTTACAGAGAAGAGAACCATCTCAGAAGATGACATTATGGCCTTCGCCAGGCTGTCTGGCGATGACAACCGCATCCACACTGACCCTGAGTTCAGCAAGACGACCATGTTTGGCAGGCAGGTGGCACATGGGCTGCTGGGATTGTCCATTGCCTCGGGGCTTGCCTGGAAGACCGGCATCCTGGATGGAACAGTGATCGCGTTCCGCGAAGTAAATGAGTGGAAGTTCGTGAAACCTGTTTTTATCGGTGACAGCATTTACGTGGATTTGGAAGTAAAGGAAGCCAAAGCCCTGCCGCGTATTGGCGGAGGTTCGGTGACGATCACATTGGAAGTGAAAAATCAAAATGAAGAGGTTTGCCATCGCGGCCAATGGACCGTGTTGATGATGAGCAAGCCGAAATAGTGCACGGTGAAAAGCAGTTTTTTTCACTATGCGGATTAGTGGTGATTGAATGACAAACGAAGAAGAAGAGAGAAGACGCCGTATTCAACGATTGCTGGATTCAGAAGCAGAGACCCGCGCCGAGGCTCCTTTTGAGCCCGCATCAGATGAGCCTGCAAACACTGCAGGGACAACCAAAGCACAGACGCCGCGCAGAACACCGGCCTCACCACCTCACATCGAACTCGATAAAGACAACATGCCCCTGCCGCGGCGTGTCAATGAAGTGGATATGGACGGCACACGCGTCACACCGGTTGCGTATGAGTCAACCAGCAGGCCCCGAAATAGTGTGCCCGCGCAATCATCACTCCCGCGGTACCAGCCGCCGTTGAATCCACCGCTGCAGCCGCCTTCACAGCCACCCCCCTCTCGTCCAGTTGTGACTGCTTCTGCGTCGAGACCCGCATATAACAGCTGCCTTATACGCACGCTGATTATTGGATTGTTCAGTGTGGTCATCCTGCTGTTGATGGGCGGGACAGCCTTGCTATTCTCCTATTATTCCATCGCGCGCACTCTGCCCAGCGTGGAAGACCTGCAGGCGCGCGCATCCCAATTCGAGACCACGCGCATCATGGACCGCAACGGAAATCTTCTATATGAGATCCTCGATCCTACTGCGGGGCGGCGCACCTTTGTTCCGCTCGACCAAATTTCACCCGCTCTGGTCGCTGCAACGATTGCAACCGAAGACAAGGACTTCTACATTCACCCAGGCTTTGACCCGGCCGCGATCATCCGTGCTCTATGGGAAAACTACCGCACCGGCGGAGCGGGCGGAGGCGCATCCACGATCACGCAACAGCTGGCGCGTGCCCTGTTGCTCTCCCCGGAGGAGCGCGCCCAGCGGACATATTCACGCAAGGGACGCGAGATCATCCTGGCGGCAGAAATCACGCGCCGCTATTCAAAAGACGATATCCTCGAACTCTATCTTAATGAGATCTATTACGGCAATCTCGCCTACGGCATCGAAGCTGCATCGGAAACCTATTTTGGCAAGACAGCCAATCAATTGACGCTTGCAGAAGCATCCTTCCTGGCGGGCCTGCCACAATCGCCATCCATCTATGATATTTACACAAACCGCGACCTGACACTGTCACGCCAGCAGCAGGTCCTTGTGTTGATGTTCGGGCTGAGTCAGGTGAACGGCTGCATCAAAGTGAGCAATAGTGAGGTCCCCATTTGTGTGGATGAGCTTGCCGCGGCAAATGCAGCCAACGAAATGAAGACATACGTCTTCAACTCGCCTGACATCAATACACGCTATCCGCATTGGGTAAACTATGTCCGCGGACAATTGGAATCTCAATATGATGCGCAGACGATCTATCGCTCCGGCTTTACCGTCTATACCACCCTTGATCCCCTACTTCAGGATGAAGCCCAACGGCTGGTCACTGAGCAGGTGGCCCAGCTCATCGAAAATAACGCACATAACGGCGCACTTGTTTCCATCAGGCCTTCCACAGGCGAGATCCTCGCCATGGTGGGCTCGCCCGATTTCTATAACGAAGCCATCGCAGGGCAGATCAACATGGCAGATAGCCCCACCCGCCAGCCGGGCTCCTCCATCAAACCGATCAACTATGTGGCTGCGCTCGAGAAAGGATGGACAGTTTCGACGTTGATCTGGGATGTGCCAAGCGAGTTTCCGCCTTCCGGCGATCCCAATGACACGCGCGAACCATATCGCCCCGTCAACTATGATGGCAGGGCTCACGGCCCCGTCACCATGCGCACCGCGCTTTCAAATTCGTTCAACATCCCGGCAGTGAAAACGCTCGATTTCGTGGGCATTTATGATGACCCAAACACACCCCAAAAGGACGGCATGGTGGGTATGGCAGAAAGGCTGGGCATCACCAGTTTAACGAGGCCAGACTACGGCTTGTCGCTGACCTTGGGCGGAGGCGACGTCAGTCTCATGGAGATGACATCCGCTTTTTCCGTGTTCGCGAATTATGGCAAAAAAATCCCGCCCGTTGCCATTCTGAAGATCGTTGATTTTCAGGGTAACGTGGTTTATGAATACCAGCCGGCCCAGGGTGAGCAGGTCATCCGTGCCGAACATGCATTTCTCATGTCTTCCATCCTTTCGGATAATGAAGCGCGCGCATGGATGTTTGGACGCAACTCGCTTTTAAGCCTTCCATTCCAGGTGGCAGCAAAAACAGGTACCACCAACGACTTCCGCGATAACTGGACCATTGGCTATACTCCCGACCTTGCGACCGGTGTGTGGATTGGCAATGCCGATTACACGCCCATGCTGAACACAACGGGGCTAACCGGTGCAGCGCCCATCTGGTCTTCGTTCATGACATATGCTGTGCCCTATGTCAGCAATAATGCACCTACGCCCTTTAGCATTCCACCGGGCATCGTTGAAATGGTCATCTGTTCCACTTCAGGGACTGAACCGTCGCAAGGCTGCCGCGGTGGTGAACGCACTGAATTCTTCGCCAGCGACCAGCCTCCACTGCCAAAAAGCCAGGACCTGGTGCGCCGCGTCAATATCGATACGTGGACAGGTCTGATCGCAGGAGATGCCTGCAAGGATTTCGCCGACGAGGAGTTGGTCATGAACGTCACCGACAAATGGGCCCGTCAGTGGCTTCGCTCGGGTGAAGGCCGCGACTGGCTCGAATCGCATGACCTGCCGCGCAATCCCTTTTATGCCCCTGATCGTGAATGCAGTGCTGCGGACCCGCGGCCGGTGCTCGAGTTTAGCAGCCCAACAAACGGAAGTACCATCACCGAAACCGTGCTCTCCATTATCGGCATCATCGATGTGAAGAATGGTGGCTTCACTGCCTGGCAGCTTGACTACGGCAATGGCGATGACCCCGCCGAGTGGACCATGCTGGCCCAGGGAACCAATGCCTTCCCCGAACCGGGGATCATCCACACCTGGGATCTAACGGGTATCACAGCGAATCCGATCACCCTGCGGCTCTACCTGATGAACGGAGAGGACTACCACGCCGAGCGACGCGTCACCTTTACCCTCAGCCTGCCCGTTCCAACCGAAACGCCAACTCCCACCTCCACTGTTGTTCCACCAACTGCGTTCCCCACGGATACCTCGGTTCCGGTCATCATCCCCCCGTCCGAAACGCCGACGCAGTTCCCAACCGACACGCCGACACCATCAGCGACAACAGAAGCGACTGTAGGAACACCATAATTGATTTTTCAGCAGGTCATGCCAAAAGCGTGACCTGCTTATATTCACCGTGGAATAAAAGTGAACCCATGAATGGACAAACGCGCTCGAACATCAAACCCGGCATCACCGTGCTCATCGTCCTCAAACAGGACCAGCGCACCGGCAAAATGACAAAGGGTGTCGTCAAGGATATTCTCACCAAATCACCAACGCATCCCCACGGGATAAAAGTTCGCCTGGAAAGCGGAGCCGTGGGACGTGTGAAGGAAATTGTGAACGACCCGGAGACGTCATGATCCGGCAACTTGCGCATCTCAATTTTGTTACAAATGATCTCCCTCAGAATTATTAAGTGACCTTACGCAATGTCATTCTGAGCGGAGCGAAGAATCTCTGAGATTATCGTAGAGACCCTTCGCTTCGCTCAGGGTGACATACTAAAAGACATAAACTGCGTAAGGTGAGTTATTAACGAGCGCAAACTCACCCAATGGATTGAGCCAGCGCCTGACTGGGATTGTTAGCCCTGCATTGGGTGCAGCTCTCATCGCGGCAGGCGGAACATCCATTGCCTTTGATCCGTGGACTGGGGACAATGGCATTGGTATTTCTGGGTTTATTGCATCCTGCGGTACGCAGACTGGATTGAACATGCAAACACTTTTCTATTTCGTTTTCCCGCTGCTCGGTTATCTTTCAGGCTCGCTTCCCTTTTCGATTTGGGTGACACGCTATGTCAAAAACGTGGATGTACGCGACGCAGGCTCCGGTCATGCCACAACCACCAACACGATCCGGCAGGCAGGCTTCGGGTGGGGAGCACTCGTTCTCCTTCTTGATATTACAAAAGGATTCATCCCAACTTTTCT
>JANMSY010000671.1:0-25067 GCA_031389865.1 Anaerolineales bacterium
TGTCCGTTCTGTGTGGACATGAATTCACACGAGTACCGATCTGTGGGAATAACGGACGAGGAAGCCGAGGGACTGCGTGGTGATTTTGAAAGGGTGGATAGTTTTTCGGAAGCTGAAAAACTGGCCATTGCCTATACGCGAGTCATATCCCAAACGCCTTTGAAATTCCATCCAGACCTGGTTGAGCGTGTCAAGTCTGTATTCCATGAACGCGAGTTTGTGATCCTGGTCAGCACTGCAGCGCAGGTTAATTACTGGGCGCGCTTGATCCAGGCATTGGGGATTCCACCTGCCGGATTTGGTGAATAACCAGTCCCTATCCGTTCAAGATCCCAAATAAGATTTCCATGTGTTTGGCCGCGCGTCGGACAGGCATAAGCGGCTTCGCCGAGCCATCCAAACAATCCAGGAAATGCGTCGTGAGTGCAAGGCTGTCATCTGGAGCATTGCTCATATCAACGGTGAGTGTTTCCCTGCGCGGCTCACCATCCTCATTATGGAAAAATTCCACCTCATTCGAATCCCAGCTTGGGAACTGAAACCGTACGCCGCCTTTTGTTCCATACAGTCGCGTCTCGTTGGGTGTTTCGGCATGGACTCCGGCGCCGCGCTCGTAGTAATAGGTCAGTCCTGTGTCGAATTCCAGCCAGGCCGCGCCGTGCTGTTCTACATCGCTGAACTCAACAAGGTTGCTCATGTCACGTAAGTCGTTGCGGCTGAAACTGCGCAAAGACTTCAACTGAGGCACATCGTTCAACAGGCCCAGATGGAAGGAGAGATCATAAACACCCCAATCAATGAAGGGGCCGCCACCGGCGAGTTCCTTGTTCATTGCCCAGGTGCCGTTCGGATTCCACTCAATGAATGTGTTGCGTGAAAGATGGTTGTGATGAATGTGATAGATCTGCCCCAGCTGGCCGCTGTCAATCATGCTTTTGATGAATTGGAACTTGCGCGTCAGACGTGTATGGCGGCAGGATGCATCGAGCACCACCAGGCTTGATGTTTGCTCTACAGCGGCAAGAATCCTTTTTACACTTTCTCGCGATTCCGCCAGTGGTTTCTCAATCAACACATGCTTGTTAGACGAGAGAGCAGCGGCCAGTTGTTCCGCATGGAGATAAGGCGGTGTGGCGATGACCACCGCATCCACAGTGGGATCAGCCAAAATATCATGGTATTCCAGTGTCCATTTTTCAATGCCAAATTCCTCCGCCGCGGATCTGGTTGTCGCTTCACTGGCGTTGTTGACCCAGAAGATGTTCGCGCGTTCATCCTGCTGAAAACAACGCATCAGAACCTTGCCGTACATCCCTGCGCCGATAATACCGAGATTATATTTTTTCATGGCAACTCCTGTGAATATTCCTGTCTATGAACCACTATTATAAGGTCAGCAAGAAAAAAAGACCCTCGAGCTTAAAAGCTCAAAGGTCTACCTGTTTACTTGCCGAAGGACTCGTCTACCTACTTACCAAGCTTCTTCTTGAGCGCATCAGTCAACGCGGGGACGATCTGGAACAAGTCACCGACCACGCCATAACGGGCTTGCTTGAAGATCGGAGCATCTGAATCCTTGTTGATCGCCACCACCACCTTGGCGTTCCTCATCCCAACCAGATGCTGGATCGCACCCGAGATGCCGCACGCAATATATAAGTCAGGTGTGACGACTTTGCCTGTTTGCCCCACTTGATGTGAGTACGGGATGTAGCCCGCATCCACGGCCGCGCGTGATGCGCCGACCGCGCCACCCAGCACGTTTGCCAGTTCAGTGATGAGTGCAAAGCCCTGTTGGGCACGCCAGAGTTCAGCTTGCTTTTCATCCATCCCAGCGGGCGGCTGTAGGGATGGGTTGTTCGATATGCCACGTCCGCCTGAGACGATGACACCCGCGTCGCCCAGGTTGACTGCACTCTCAGAGGCAGAATATCCTTCCACAGTCGTCAACGCGTCTGCTTTGACTTCCACCTTTGTGGCAGTGCCTGATTGGCTGGTGTCCGCTTCGGGTTTGGGGAAGGCACGAGCGCGAACCGTTGCCATCACGGGCTTGCCAGAGCAGACAGTTTTCTCCAACACTTTGCCCTCATAGATGGGACGAGTCGCAACCAGCTGATCGCCATTCATTTCGAGTGCTGAAATATCGGTCAATACGCCAGTGGACAGATCCACGGCGGACATGGCAGCAAGCTCACGGGTGCGCGCTGTCGTGGGGAACAGGATCAAATCCGGGCTTTGAGAGGAAGCGAGCGCCGAGAGGGTGGATGCATACGATTCGGCGCGGTAATCTGTCAGCGCGGGGTCATCCGCAACGAATACTTCATCAGCGCCATGTTCAAATGCGGTTTTCGCAATCGCATCCACACCTGCCCCGAACACAACCGCGCTCGCCGTGCCCAGGGATTTAGCGAGCCCAAGCGCCTCCCATGAAGCAGGCTGAACCTCACCCTTGAAGTGGTCAATGTAAACGAGCGTTTTCATAGCACCTTCTCCGCAAGGATTTTGTCGGCGAGTTTGTCGGCGATCTCCGCCGGGCTTTCACCGCTGATGATCTCCACGGCTGTTTCACGCACGGGCGGGTTCATCAACTCGGTGCGTTTCACAACTGCATCCGGCGCACTGATACCCAGATCGCCCAGCGAC
Organism: Anaerolineales bacterium; assembly: GCA_031389865.1. Lineage (GTDB taxonomy): Bacteria > Chloroflexota > Anaerolineae > Anaerolineales > Villigracilaceae > Defluviilinea. Next base: position 2,644 of record JANMSY010000671.1, read on the forward strand.
CAGACCGGGATCGTTGCCTTCGACGCTTTTCGAATGCCCATGAACGAAGGGTAACGCGGCTCGCCTATGCTCTGGACGACGCTCACGACGGTGGGCAATTTCGCGCTGACGGTCTGCCTGCCCTCTTCAATCACCCGGTCAGCGGTGACGCTGCCATCCTGGACCTTGATCTGGCCGGCCAACCCAAGCATGGGCCACCCGAGGACGCGTGCCGTCTGCGCGGGGGTGATGCCTGCTCCATTGTCGAGTGTCTGACGGCCGAACACCACCATCTCCACGCCGTCGATCTTCTGGATCGCCGCGGCAAGGACGCGCGCCGCGCCCGCAGTGTCGAGTTCATTGAGCGCTGCATCCGTGACGAGGATGGCATCATCCGCACCCATGGCAAGCGCGTGTTTGAGCGCCTCCCGAGCGGATTCGGGTCCGATGCACAACGCGGTAACCGTGCCGCCCGTGGCTTCCTTCTGCTGCAGCGCGCCTTCCACTGCGTACTCGTCGAACGGGTTGATGACGAGCGGCGCATCTCCCCACGATACTTGCCAGCCTTTATTATCCCCTTGTGGGACGGCTTTCACTTTCGCTTCCGAGTCGGGTACTTGCTTGATACAGGCGATGATTTTCAAGAGACTCCTCCATTTGAGATCTCGTCATTGCGAGCCTTTGGGAAGCAATCCCATTTACTATAAGTGAGATTGCTTCGGGCAGAAGTACACTGCCCTCGCAATGACGGAAAGTTATTAGGGATTATGCAAAAAACTCCTCAAACCAGTCTTTCCATTCAGGGTTTTTACTGTTAATCAAATCAATCTTCTTTTGCCTTGAACCGCCTTTGATCTGTTTTTCGCGGGCGATGGCTTCGGGCACAGTCATATTCTTCAAAGTAAACCAACTTTGTTACATTGTAACTGTTCGTAAAACCAGCTACTATTTTATTTTTGTGTTCTGAAACTCTTTTGAATAAATTGCTTGTTACGCCAGTGTAGAGAACTCTGTTGTTCTTGTTAGTCATTATATAAGTGCAGGGATAAAGCTCTCTTTTCATGTTTTTATCTGTTTCCGTGATTGTGAGCCTTTGGGAAGCAATCACGCTCACCGCCCAGGCCATGATAAATTAGCTTATGTACGCCTTCACCACCAGGACATCTGCTGTGAGAACTGCAAGAATTCCAAGGACACTGAAGGCTTTTTGCCAGAGTACCCAACGCTCTTTGTTTTCCATGCGCTTGACGAAGAATTCCCTGAATGGATAGAGTGAAGGCTGGCCGGTGAGACTGTTATAAATGTCCTGGTAATACTGGTCTGTTTTGAACCAGAGTTTGAAGGTGTTGGAAAGGAATAGCAGGCTGAAAAGTAGGAAGGCGATGACAAATCCGAGGGATGGTTGGGTGCTTAACATTTTTTACCACAAAGGGTCACAAGGTGATACGAAGGAACAAGTTTAAAACCTTTGTGCTCCTTCGTACCCTTCGTGGTAAAGAATCTACGATTGCCAATATTCCTCATCATAGGCGGGAAGTTCGCAACGCAGTGGCTTGTCGATCCGCTCACCAAGCGCGTAGCCTGCCTGGATGAGGACCTGCACTTCACTGGAGCCTTCGTAGATGACTGCGCCCTTGGAGTTGCGCAGGTAGCGTTCCACATCGTATTCGTCGCTGAAGCCATACGCACCATGGATCTGGATCGCTTCATTGGCAGCGTTGAAGGATGCTTCAGTGGCGAATTTCTTGGCGAAGGATGTCTCGCGTGTGCTGCGTTTGCCCTGGTTCTTCAGCCAACCCACCTGAAAATACAACAGGCGGGCGATCTCATGATCCTGCGACATCCTGGCGATCTTTTCCTGAATGAGTTGGTGCTCCGAGATGGGCCTGCCAAATGTCTTGCGCGTCTTGGCATATTGGACACTGGCTTCGAGTGAAGCGCGAATAATGCCTGTCGCGCCCGATGCAACAGTGTAGCGTCCGTGGTCAAAGCCAGACATGGTGATTTTGAATCCTTCGCCCTCTTCGCCGATGCGATTCGTCACAGGTACTTTAACATCGGTAAATGAGATCCAGCCCGTGGAGCCGGCCCGTACGCCGAGCTTGCCATGCAGGTCGCCTGTTTTCACGCCTTCGCTATGCAGGTCAACAATGAACGATGACAGGCCTTCGGATGGCTTTCGGGCAGAGACATCCGTCTTAACGGTCACCAGTGCCAGGTCCGCTTTGGAGGCGAGGGAGATCCACATCTTTTCGCCGTTCAGGATGTAGAAGTCGCCATCTAGTTTCGCAGATGTGGTCATCGCCGCAACATCCGACCCCATGCCGGGTTCCGTAAAAGCGCCGCATGCAATTTTTTCGCCTTTCGCCAGCGGGACGAGGAACTTCTGCTTCTGCTCCTCGGTTCCCCACTGGAAAAGCGTCATGCCACACAGCCCGGTGTGCACAGACATGACCACACGCAGATGAGTATCCACGGCTTCGAGCTCCTCACAGGCGAGGCCCCATGAGACGAAATCCATGCCGCCGCCGCCATAACGGACGGGAAAGGGCAGGCCAAGGATGCCAAGCTCGCCCATGCGTCTCAGCATGAAGGGGATGGGTTCCTGTTTGCGGTCATATTCCTTGATCACGGGCGCGATCTCCTTTTGGGCAAAATCGCGCACCATCTTTTGGGTCATTTGTTGTTCCTGGTTGAGGGAGAAGTCCATGTGTGCTCCGTGAAAATTTTCTCTATTATACCTTGAGGCATAGGTAACTATTTCACGCCCAACCGTTCAGTCTTTCTGTTAAACAAAAAAGCCCGATGCATAACCTATTGCATCGGGCTAGGGTAAATGGGTATCGCCTGTCATGGCTTTTTTTCGACACCCATGTTGCTCAACTCATCCGAAGTGATGTTCGAAATGAGCAGGTCCGCGCCAGCAAGGGCAACGAACAATAGCACGCAGATTGAAACAATGATCGCAAACATTTTCCACTCCTTTCTCTATACTATATATAACGGTCTCGAGGCAAAAAGGATATACCCCCTAACAGTACTGATATGAATTTGCATTGCAATCAATCAGAGGATATAGACCTAGACGAACAAAAATAAATTTTGTTCCACTTAACCTTACGGATTTTAAAACAGGAGGTTGCAATATTTTCCACTCCACATAGAAGAAGGCTGAGGCATATCTCTGTAGTCTTACATACAGTTATTACAGAACTGCAGTGGGCGAAGGGTCAACTTTCCCGCTTTTATCATGGTTGCCCGATGGATTGCTTGAATTATAGCACATTTGTTCTGATACGGGAAACGTTATCTGCTAATTCATCTTATGGCTGTAGCAAAGTCGCTTGACAAAACCCTGCTCTTGTACGCGGAAGGCACGGACAACACGATTTCTTCCGTAAGAGGACGGAAAAACTCCGTGCCTTCCGCGAAATCCGTGTACAAAAGAGCTCGCTTCCCTGACTTTGCTACAGCCATGTAATTCATCTCACCATCAGGGCTAACACACATCTTAGCATCAGTTGACAAAACCTGTCTTTGAGATAAAATTCAGTGCGCAAGAAAAAAAGCCGAAGTGGCGGAATTGGCAGACGCGCTACGTTCAGGGCGTAGTGAGAGCAATCTCATGAGGGTTCAAGTCCCTCCTTCGGCACTGAAAAGACTCGCTGAAATGCGAGTCTTTTGTTTACCCGGCTGACAGCCTGCCTGTTTTCGCAGAAATTGGGGCGGTTGTTGAGAAGCGACAGGAGGCGTTGGGTGGTATAATGAGAGTAATTCAGGCATGTTCTTCATTAGTTAAGACGCGGAGTCACAGAATCTCGTCCTTCGTGTCTTTTTTATGCCGTTTATCCCCCCATAACAGAGAAAAGTATGACCGTAGAAAATCCCCTGGCAGGAAACATTCAGCAAGTTGATATAGATGCCCAAATGCGTGAGGCATATCTCGATTACGCAATGAGCGTGATCGTGGCGCGTGCCCTTCCGGATGCCCGGGATGGGCTGAAGCCTGTCCATCGGCGTATTTTGTACGCCATGCAGGAGCTGGGTATCCGTTCCAATACTTCCTACAAAAAGTCTGCCCGTATCGTGGGTGAAGTGTTGGGTAAATTTCACCCGCATGGCGACTCGGCGGTCTATGAATCGATGGCACGCATGGCACAGGATTTCTCCATGCGTTACATGCTCGTGGATGGACAGGGCAACTTTGGCTCTGTGGATGGTGATGCGCCCGCGGCGATGCGTTATACCGAAGCCCGCCTCCATAAACTAGCCGAAGAGCTGCTGGCCGATATAGATAAAGATACTGTGGACTTTGGGCCCAACTTTGACGACTCGCTCGAAGAGCCGCTGGTTCTGCCCGCACGCGTCCCCAATATGCTCCTAAATGGGACATCTGGTATCGCGGTGGGAATGGCGACCAACATACCCCCGCACAACCTGCGTGAGCTGACAGATGCCATCATCTTTCTGATCGACAACTACGAGACGATGGATGACATTCCGCTCTCAGAGTTGATGAAGCGCATTCCAGGCCCGGATTTTCCAACTGCCGGCATCATCGTCGGACGGGATGGGATCGAGTCAGCGTATGCCACAGGTAAGGGACGTCTCGTTGTACGCGGCGCCGCGCACATTGAAGAGGGCAAGGGTGGCAGGCACGAGATCATTATTACAGAAATTCCGTACCAGGTTAACAAATCAAACCTGATCGAACGCATCGCCGAACTTGTCCGTGAAGACCGGATTGACCAGATCTCAGACTTGCGGGATGAGTCAGACCAGCGTGGGATGAGTATCGTGATCGAACTCAAGCGCGGCGCGCAGCCCAAGAAGGTTTTGAACCAGCTTTATAAATATACGGCACTGCAAACAACCTTTGGTGTGCAACTTCTGGCGCTGGTGGATGGCGAGCCGCGTACCCTGCCGTTGAAACGTTCCCTGCAGATCTTTATTGAACACCGCCAGGTGGTTATTGTCCGCCGTACGAACTTTGAGCTGGCGAAAGCCCGTGCCCGCCAGCATATTCTCGATGGCTACTTGATCGCACTCAACAATCTTGACGCGGTGATCAGGACCATCCGTGAATCACACGATGCGGACATTGCCAAACAGAATTTGGTCAGCCGTTTCAACTTAAGCGAAATCCAGGCACAGGCGATCCTCGATATGCAGTTACGCAGGCTTGCCGCTCTCGAACGCTGGAAGATCGAAGAAGAGCACAAACAGGTTGCACAGCAGATCGAACACTTTGAAGATTTGCTTGCGCATCCCAAAAAGATCCTTTCGCTTATCCAGGATGATATGCGTGACCTTGCCGAAAAATACGGTGATGACCGACGTACACGCATCGCCGCAGAAGCAACAGAGTCACTGAGTGAAGCTGATCTGGTCCAGGATGAAGCGGTGCTCATTAGTCTTACCGCGCGCGGGTACGTCAAGCGTGTGGCTTCTTCTGCATTCCGTTCCCAGACCCGGGGTGGGCGCGGGGTGATGGGGCACATCACCAGGGAGGAGGATACGGTCGTTGCGCTCATCCCCGCTCGTAGCCTCGATACCATGCTATTCTTCTCTGACAGGGGCAAGGTCTACAGTGAGAAGGTGTATCAAATCCCTGATTCCGATCGTGCAGCGAAAGGTATACCACTGGTGAATGTGCTGGCTCTCGATCCGAACGAACGGGTCACGGCTGCCATTGCAGTTTCGAATTTCTCCTCCCATGGATATTGCATCCTCTCAACCGTGCATGGCAGGGTAAAGCGCGTGGTTATGGAGGAATTCGCCGCTGTTCGCCCCTCAGGCTTGATCGCCATGGCTTTGGATGAAGGCGACCGTTTGGGCTGGGCGCGCCTTACTTCTGGCAAGGATGAGATTATCTTCGTTACCGAGAACGGAAAGGCATTACGCTTTGTTGAGACCAAGGTCCGCTCGATGGGGCGGCAGGCTGCGGGCGTGCAGGCGATCCGGCTCGATGGCGATGATCTTGTGACCAGTATGGACGTGCTTGAACCGGATGCAGCACTCCTGGTTGTCACATCAGGCGGTTATGGTAAACAAACCCCATTAAAGGATTACGCTCCAAAAGGACGTGCAACGAGCGGCATCTTTACCATTGACCCGAGAGCGCTGGGCGAGATCGGAAAGATCGTCGCAGCGCGCGTTGTACAAAAAGCGGACGATCTAACGATCATCACTTCGAACGGTGTTGCCATCCGAATTAAGAACAAGGACGTTAAACAGACAGGCCGTGCCACGAGGGGTGTGCACCTGATCAAGCCGCAACCCGGTGACAGCGTGGCATCCGTGGCGCGCATTGCCGCAGAGGATTTGAAGAAAGCCGGTGCACAGACGGATGAGTCTGATGAAAAGGCCGAGCCTCAGCCTCAGTTGATATAGCAAACCCCGTTTCTTATGACTGTCTGCATAAGGGTTGACAGCGCTTAAAAAAAACAAGGACGAGGTAGAAACTCGTCCTTGTTGGTTAACTGGTAAAGCTTGTATCTAAAACAGCGACATTTTCCCCGTTACGAACATTGCCAGTACTCCCGCGATGCAGACCATGAACATGACCATCATGGCGACAAGAAATCTCTGTTGAGCTGTCATGCCCAGAAAGCGTTTATTTCTTCGACGTGAGACCACAGGCTTTGCTTCGGACTCTTTATAGAGATCGTTTTGTTCCTCTTCGTAAAACGGTGATGCGGAATCGCGCAGGTTATCGAACATGGTTTTTTACCTCAGCAGAAAAGTATATCATGCGAGCGGACGGAGGTGCACATCCCCAAATCGTACTGTCATGGATTCGCCATGGTCGTTCTGTAATCGCAAACTTCCATCAGAGTCCAGGCCGCTGACGTGGCCCATAACGGCGGGAGTTGTCCCGGTTTCCACCTGTACACGTTCGCCATGAAACGCCAGAAGACTGTCCCATTGAGCGATAAATTCGCTCGTGCCCATGCGTGGACGGAGTTCCAGTAACGCGGCAAGAATATCATATAAAACTTCGGTGCGTTCGAGTGTTTGGCCCAATTCGTCCTCCAGGCTTGTGGCAGGAAATTGCAGCACTTCGGCGGGTGGGACGGATCCCTTTAACACATTGACACCCATACCGATCACAACGCAGTCCACATCATCGCCCGACCAGACAGATTCCACCAGAATCCCGGATACCTTGCGTCCCAGGATGAGGACATCATTGGGCCACTTGATCTGGGCAGCCATGCCATGCCTCTGCAAAGATTCGGCCAGGGCAAGTGCTGCCAGCCCTACAATCCGCGTCAGATGCAATTTTTCATCCGTAGTGGGGCGCAGGATCAGACTAAAGGCAAGAGCCGTTCCCCTGGGAGTGAACCATTTCCGGTCGAGTCTGCCGCGCCCGGCAGTCTGTTCGTCCGCAATGACGAGCGAGAGATCGGGCGCATCAGTCGCCGCCCATGCCAGCGCTTCATCATTCGTTGAGCCGAGTGACTCGAAATATTTGATGTCACCCAGGGGAAGCCTGGAAAGGGATTTTTTTATTTGGGTTCTATTCATGGGAAACCAAAACCCTGATAGTCTTGGATACTATCAGGGTTTTTATATCAAGGTAATACAAACCAGGGATTGATAAAGCCGCCACCCTGACGTACTTCAAAATGCAGGTGGGCGCCCTGTGAGTTGCCCGTGTTGCCCGATGCGCCAATCGTCTGACCTTGGCCCACGCTGGAGCACATACCCACGCCGATCCTGCTTAAGTGGGCATAAACGGTTGAGTAACCATTGCCGTGATCGATCTGGATCACATTGCCGTACCCATAGTTGTAGCCGCCAGTCGCCATCGTGACCACTCCGCCATCCGCGGCGTACACTGACTGTCCTTCGCCGGCAGCAATGTCAATACCTAGATGCCCGGACCAGTAATCATTTCCGGAAAGGAAATGACTGTCGGCCGGCCACACGAATCCACCACCGCCCACCGCGCCGCCCGGACATGCGCTCTGGCTGGTACCTGATGTGCCCGAGGCACCACTTGCCACTGTTGGCACGAGCCACTGCACGAACTCCCGTTCTCCGCCGGGCAGCATCATCCACGAGCCGGATTCAACTTTCGGGTTGGCTAGATCAATATCGTTACCGGGGAAGTTGAGAATTTCATCCACGGTAGTCTTGAATTCGCTCGCAACACTCTCCATGGAATCGTTTTCTTTCCACTGGTAATAAATGCCATCAGTCGGTGGGATCTTCAGGACCTGTCCAGGAGCAAGACTATGCGGGTCATCCTGAAGGACATCGTAGTTCGCCCACAGGAGGGTTTCGGGTTGCACTTTAAAAGACTCGGAGATGGCGAAGACCGAATCGCCGCGTGTCACGCGGTATTCGACAACATCATAACGCGGCTTATCCGCGGGAACATTCGTTTTGATCTGGATTTCCCGCTCTATGAATTGGAACACTTCTGGCGCACCCAGGGCTGGCATGGCTACCTGAGGAGGATTCTCATCTGGCGCGGCAGTGGGCACAGGCGCAAGCGCCTGCACATTGGATGTTTGTTTCCATTTGAGTGCGCTTCCGATCATCCCTGCCACGAGAACCAGAGTGACTGCCCAGCTGATGATGATGAAGCGATTCTGGTTGAAGATCAATGAGAGTTTTGACATTCGATACGCTGCTCTTGCTCAAGCCGCACCTGGAACAGTGTCATGCATCCCTTCCAAGATTTTCAAGAAATTCCTGATTGTTACGTGCCCGGTCGAGCCGGGTGACAATCGCTTCAGTAGCGACAGATTGATCCATACCTGCTCCTGCAGGCGGAGAGGAAATCATTTGAATATACATACGCCGCATCAGCCAGACGCGCTGTAACAAATCGGGTCCCAGCAGCAGGTCCTCGCGCCGCGTGGATGAGCGTTCGATGTCCACTGCCGGGAAGATTCTCCGTTCCTGCAATTTGCGTGAGAGCAATAATTCCATATTGCCTGTACCTTTGAACTCTTCGTACACCACATCGTCCAGACGGGAGCCGGTATCCACCAGGCAGGTTGCAATGATGGTTAATGAACCGCCTTCCTCGATATTTCTAGCCGCACCGAAGAAGCGCTTGGGTGGATAGAGTGCCGATGGGTCCATACCGCCGGAGAGCGTACGCCCTGAGGGGTTCACAACAAGGTTATAGGCGCGGGCAAGACGAGTGATCGAGTCCATCAAGATTACCACGTGGCGCCCAATCTCCACCAGTCTCTTAGCCCTCTCTAAGGCGAGTTCGGCTGTACGCACGTGTGAGGTGACCGGCTCATCAAATGTGGAGGCAACGACCTCAGCATCCACTGAGCGGTCCATATCGGTTACTTCCTCAGGACGTTCGCCAATGAGGGCGACCAATAAGTGCACGTCTGGATATTTGGTTGATATGGAGTTCGCAATTTGCTTGAGAATTGTGGTTTTCCCCGCTTTAGGTGGTGAAACGATCAGTCCACGCTGGCCCCTTCCAATGGGTGCAATCAGGTTGATCAAACGCGGAGCAAGCGTATCGTGGTCTGTTTCAAGGTCGAACCGTTTCTCTGGAAAAATGGGGGTAAGATTTTCAAAAAGTACCCGGTGGCTCGCTTCTTCGGGGTCAAGCCCGTTGATGGATTCAACCTTCAATAGCCCGAAATGCCGTTCACTTTCACGGGGTGGCCGAACCTGTCCGATCACCAGGTCACCTGCCCTAAGGTCATGTCTGCGGAGCTGTGCCTGTGAAACATAGACATCCTGATCGCTGATCTTGTAGTTTGGGGCCCGCAGGAAGCCTATGCCCTCGCTCATAATTTCCAAAACGCCGCCGCGCAATTCGATTCCCTCCCTTTGCGCCTCCGCTTCACGGATCATCATGGCAAGCGATTCTTTCTTTAGGCGGTTGGCGTTGGGAATGTTCAGCGTCTTGGCCATGCCGCGCAGTTTGGAAAGTGGTTCGTTCTCTAGTTCTAGAATTTTCATGTTTTTTTCTCGTTAAGTTGGGATATGAATTGAAAAGAAAATGACCCAGCGCTGCACTTTGCAGGCTGGAGTTTACCCTTAGGTTGTTGGTGCGTGTGGATTTTCGCTCAAGTTTTTATACGCGCGACCCCTGCATGTCAAATCGCCGTGCAACGGATCAAGCAATCATGGGATCTGTAAAGCCACTGGGGAGTTGATTCATTATAGCATGTTCGAATCAGTCATGCAAGCAATATTCAACTTTTTTCGAGGCGTACTTTCAGATTCGCAAGCATGGCACGCTGATTTTTAATGGCATGGTCAAACACAATGTTTTCAAGCAATTTATTTACCTTTGCAGAGCTGACCTTCTGGATCAGGTGCGTCTGCCCTTTTTCGCTCTCCTGCAATAAATAGCGGAATATCATTTGTACATCTGGCTTGCCGAACACGTGGAATTCAAGCTCACTGGGCGGCCTGGTAAGATGAATCACTATATAGATGCGGTTGCGCATCACGGGCAGCCCAAGCCAGCGCAAGGTCTCCACGGTGTAGAACGGCCGCAAAATGATGCCATCCGCGTCCTTCTGCTCTTTGAGGATATCGATCGATGTGAGCAAAGGCTGAAGCCCGATCATGTTGATGGGTTCTGCGATGTGGTCATACACTTCGTACGGGGGGCGGTCAATAAAGATATTTAACTCGAAAGTTCGCATACTACTATTTTACCCGCGTTTATCATATAGCATTTGATTCTGCAAATCCCACAGACGACGGTACAGACCTGCCCGTGCCAGAAGCTCATGATGACTGCCGCGCTCCACAATTCTACCCTCACTCATCACCAGAATTTCATCCACCTTTTCCAGGCCAATCAAACGGTGCGTAATGAGCAGACATGTTTTACCCCGCATGGTTTCAAAGAGTGTGTCGAGTACGTCTTTCTCGGTCAGGGGGTCAAGATTGGCAGTGGGTTCGTCGAAAATCAGAATCGGCGCATCTTTCAATAGTGCCCGCGCAATCCCCAATCTCTGACGTTCCCCACCCGATAATCTTAAGCCCTGTTCGCCGATAAGGGTATCGTAACCATGTGGCAGATTCGTAACAAATTCCTGGATGTGTGCAGCGCGGGCCGAGGCCTCCATTTCCTCCTGACTCACAGACCGGCGCGCCAGCCGTAAATTCTCACGCATGCTGGTGTTGAAAAAGTAACTATTCTGGGACACAAGGGCGATTCGCTTTCGGACCTCGTCCTGATTCAGCGCCTTCAGCGAATCAGCCCCCAGGCAAATTTCTCCTTCATCAAAATCCCAGAAGCGGAGTAGGAGACTGGCGAGTGTACTTTTGCCCGCGCCGCTTGGCCCGACGATGGCAACCGATCTCCCAGCGGGGACAGTAAATGTCACATTTTGCAATGCGGGAATGGATTGATTCGGATACATAAATGAGAGATTTGAGATCCTGAGACTGGTCGACGAATCAATCTCTGGTCTCTTTGCTCCAGTCTCTCTGACAGCCGGCTCCGCATCCACCACTTCAAATAATCGTTTCGCAGCTTCCCGGGATGAGTTCCACATCTGTGCAGCCAGGGGCAGGGGAGTGACTGCTTCAAAAGATGCAAGGGTCATCAACGTAAAGGTGCCAAGCAATACCCCATTGATGTTGCCTGCTGTTACCTGTGGAATGACAAGGAATAACACAAGCCATAAGCCCAGGTTGGTAAACAGCGTGCCCAACGCAGAATGGATTCCGCTGATGAGCGCCATTTGTTTCTGTGTCGAGCCATAGATCTTGCCCGTATGTGCGATCTGTTTGACGCGTTCCGGACCGCGACCAAAGGCGAGCAGGTCAGCGATGCCCTGGATTCCGTCCACAAGTTGGGATTGCATATTTGCGCGCTGGGTGATGAGTCGTTGCCCGGGGCTGCGGCTGAAGACCTGGGCGAGTGTGGGCAGGATCAAACCCAAGGTGAGGAAGAAGCCAATTAATACGAGGGCAATTGGCGGGTAGAAAGAGGCGAAGAAGAAAGAAACGATGATGCCAATGAGCACAGCAGTCACTGAAGGAGAGACGACGCGCACGTAGAAGTTTTCCAGAGTTTCCACATCACCAATGACGCGCGCCAGCAGGTCTCCGCTTTTGTATTCCATCAAGCGGGCAGGCGCCAGCGGTTCGAGTTTTTCATAGAACCAGACGCGGAGTCGGGCCAGCAACCGGAAGGTGACGTTGTGAGAGACAAGCCTTTCAAGATAACGAAATACGCCGCGGCTGATGCCGAAAAAGCGGACGCCAACAACCGAAACGCCGAGATCTGCAATGGAAGGGTGTAATGCCGCTGTCGCAATGAGCCATGAAGATGTTCCGATCAGCGCGACACTCGAGCCGATGGTGAGGGTGCTGAGCAGGACGGAGAGCGCAACCCAACCCCATGAGCCGTTGAGGAAGGAGAAGAGACGGAGAAGGATTGGGAATTTTCGATTTTCGATTGTTGATTTGTGATTGCTAACCGGTTGAACATCATAGGTCGAAGGTGGAAGGGTAGGCGGAGTTTTTGAACTGCTACCTTCAATATTTACATCTGAAACGTCATACGCTTGTACCATTTTTGCGTACGCGCCTTTTTGGTTGAGCAGTTCGCGATGCATACCTGATTCGATCACCCGGCCCTCTTCAAGAACAACAATTTGATCGGCTTTGAAGATGGTGTTTAGGCGATGAGCAATCGTCATGACAGTACGGCCCTGCATGAGGCGGCGCGTGGATTCTTCAAGCACTGACTCGGTTCCAGGGTCAAGGCTGGATGTGGGTTCGTCGAGGACCAGGATCGGCGCATCTCTCAGGAATGCGCGGGCAAGTGCGAGACGTTGAGCTTGTCCGCCGCTGAGTCGTGCTCCGCTTTCGCCGATGACGGTTTCGTATTTATCTGGAAGTGTTTCGATAAATTCATGCAGGTGCGCGGCTTTGGCAGCTTCGATCACTTCTTTTTTTGTAGCATCCGGTTTGCCGAGACGAATATTCGCTGACAGCGTATCGTGGAATAGATGTGGTTTTTGCGGCACCCAGGCGATTGAATCGCGTAACCTGTCCGCCATGGATACTCCGCGATCATTTGTACGTTGGTTAGCGTGGTGAATGGTGATTTTGCCTGATGAAGGCTGAATAAAGCCAAGTAGAAGATTGACAAGCGTTGATTTTCCTGCGCCGCTCTCGCCAACCAATGCAATATGCTGCCCCATGTTGAGTTGCAGATTGACGTTTTCAAGTGCAGGCGTTGGTTCCCCTGGATATGTGTAGGTGATATTTTCAAAGTTGATGGATGTAATTGCATTGCCTGGTAGCTCATTGGCTGCTGACAACTGATCATGGACGATGGGTGTATCGAGTATTTCATAGATCCGTTTTGCTGCTGTCGTGCCAGACATACCGGCATGGAAGCGCGCACCAAGCATACGTAATGGCAGATAAAACTCTGGCGCAAGGACGAGGATGAAAAAGGCTTCATGAAATTCCATCCGTGCATAGAGCAAGCGGAAACCGATCTCGACTGCGATGACCGCGGTGCTGAGAGTGGCGAGCAGTTCCAGCGCGAGCGCAGAGAGGAATGTGATCCGTAAAACGCCGAGCGTTGTATCGCGGAACTGGTTGCTGACCTTTTCAATGTTCCCGGCATGTGCCTTGGATTGACCAAACAGCTTGAGAGTAGTCAGTCCCTGTAGACTGTCGAGGAAATGAGCCGAGAGGCGCGAGAGCGTTTGATATTGCCGCCTGGTGACGATCTCTGCCCCTTTGCCGATCATGATCATGAAGAAGGGGATCAAGGGCGCGGTGACGAGCATGACGATGCCCGATAATGGATCAATCGGAAAAACAACGATCAAAATGCTGATCGGGATCAGCGCTGTGACAACCAGTTGCGGTAGATATTGACTGTAATATGCGTCGAGTGCTTCAATGCCTTCGACGGCGGCTGTAGTTAGTTCCCCGGTACGCTGGCCGCGGGTATAGGCGGGACCCAGGTTCAGGATATGGCTGAAGAGTCGTTCACGCAGGTCAGACTTTATTTTTACTGCGACGATATTGGCACTGACTTCATTGACCCATGTCAGGAAGGCCCGCCATGCAATGATGACGAGCATAAGCTGCAGCCAGGGTGTCACATCCGCGAGAGTCTGTCCCTGCAGAAAGACGCCATTGACCGTACTGCTGAGGAGGTAGGCCTGGCCTATTGTCAACAGACCCGCTAAAAATCCGGAAAGAACCGTTAAGAGGAGCGCGTGACGAGAGTCGCGAGTGAGGGAAAGGAGTCTGCGGTGCATTGAATAAGTTTAATGTTGAAAATTGAAAGTGAACAGGTGAGACCTCAATTTGAAAATCTGGATGTTTTGCTTATTTTTGCTCGGCCTCCTGCGATATTCAAATTTGCGAGGAGGTGCGATGGTTTCATCAATCCTGTGCGCCAACCAGGAGTGGGATGATTAGATCGGGCTCATCTGCCACATCCACCGATTTGGTCAATGCCGCCTCAGTGCCCTCCCGTGCAAATCTCCACATCAGCTTCAGCATCAGAATGGCCAGGACACCATATACGAAGGTAAATCCAAAGAGGCTGATTGCTACGTTTGTGACCGTCAGATTGGGCGAGACGGCTTGAGCCGTGGTCAGCAATCCCTGCACGATCCAGGGCTGGCGTCCCATTTCAGTAGTGACCCAGCCTGCCACACCCGCGATGAAGGGCAGGGGAATCATGTATGGCATCCACTTGAGCCACTTTACAAGCGTGGGTGACCAATCGCGCATCACCACCAGCAGGGCGAAGGCAGATGAAATGAGCATGACAAATCCCATGCCGACCATGGTTCGAAACGACCAGTAGGTAGCCACCATCAGCGGAATGTAGTCATTTGGACCGTACAGTGCTTCATATTCTGCCTGCAGTTCATTGACGCCTCGTATCTCGCAGTCAAAGTTGTTACAGGCAAGGAAGCTCATCAGGTAGGGAAGGCGAATGGACCAGACCTCCTGTTTGCCTGTCAGGTCACCAATGGTGAGCAGGGAAAAGGATGCAGGTTGCTCGGTTTCCCAAATCGCTTCGATGGCGGCAAGTTTCATGGGTTGATAGAGACGCATCTCCTGGCCCTGTTCATGGCCGGTCATCAATAGCAGGAACGAAGCAATTAAGCCGACAACTGCGCCTGCAACAAAGGAAGGTCTGAAGACATCCAATTCCTTTTTTCGCAGGATATACCAGGAGCTTACGCCCAATATAAAGAAGGCGGATGTTGCCAGCCCGGCGGCAAGCGCGTGACGGAACAACAGCCAGCCTTTTGGGTTGGTCAGCACGGCGACAATATCCACAAGCTGCGCGTTGCCTGTTGCAGGATTGATGATGTATCCAACGGGATGGTGCATCCAGCCGCTGGCAAGCAAAATCCAGATCGCAGAAGAAAGACTGCCGATCGCTGCCATCCAGATCGAGAACAGGTGGACTCGTCTGGAAACGCGCCCTTCGCCAAATATCCAGATGCCGATAAAGACCGACTCAAGGAAGAATGCAACCATGGTTTCGATGGCGAGCAGCGTACCAAAGATATCCCCAACGAAGCGGGAGTACTCCGACCAATTCATGCCGAACTGGAACTCCTGTACCAGCCCGGTCACAACGCCTATGCCAAAGTTGACAAGGAATAATTTGCCCCAGAATTTCGTCATACGACGATAACGTTCTTCGCCTGTGCGGTAATAGAGGGTTTGAAAGACTACAACGAACCACACCAACCCCAGCGTGAGGGGGACAAATAGAAAATGAAATGCAGTGGTTACTGCAAACTGAATACGGGAAAGGCCAATTATGTCCATCGCATCTCCAAAGTTCACTCAACAATAATGATCAAAATCGCTTTTGTGAAACATGCCACAAGTTTGGTTAATATACCTAAAAAGGTCTTTTTTGTGATTAATTGCACATAAGATTATTGGCGTGAAATATACATTTCGTTAATAGATGGCTGCAAAAGAAATGAATATAAAAAGGCTCTCCCCGAAAATTGGGGTGAGCCTGTATTGGAATTCAGAAAAGAACCGCAGCAGACTGTCTTGCGAGGCTGTTTGCTCCGGCGTGAATCGCTCTACAAGTCATCTCAAAAATGGCATGTCACTCTCCCGAAGGACGTCGGGACGACGTGAGGGAGCGTTCGTCGCGACCGAGGAGTCTCGTACTTTCAGCATTAGAGATCCTTCGCTTCGCTCAGGATGACATTTTTGAGACAAATTCTAGTAGACCAGTGATTCTTTATTTGTGGAGATGCGCTTGCGGAACATGTAATAGGTCCAGCCTTGATAGGCGAGCACAATCGGGACGAAAATCAAAGCAATGATCGACATGACCGTCAGCGTATATTGTGAGGATGATGCGTTGTAGATGGTGAGGCTATATGCCGGATTGGTGGTGGAAAGCATCACGTTCGGGAAGGTCATGCTGAAGAATGTGACCTGTGTCAACACGATGTTGAGAGCTACCATGATGAAAGCCCAGCCTTCCATCTTCTGGTTGATGAAGTATCCGGCAACCAGAAGAGCCGCAACGGCTGCAATCGGTACGATTCCCGGATTGACAAAACCACGATCCCAGAAGCCTGCAACGTAGGTGAAGGCCCCGAGTGCAATATAAAGTACCGATGTCACAACCCAGAGTTTCTTTGCGAACACATTGACACGTTCGCGCAGTTCACCTTCGAGCTTGAGACCGAGGAAGTTCGCACCATGGAGCAGGAAGATCGCCACTGTTGTCACGCCACCGAGCAGACCGTAAGGGTTGAGCAGGGTGAAGAGGTTGCCGGTGAACATCATGTTTTCGTCGATGGGCACGCCGCGCGCCAGGTTGGCAAAGGCAGCGCCCAACAACAAAGCGGACATGAAGGAACCGATGGCGATCATCCAATCGAAGCGGTTGCGCCAGGCGGGGTTTGCATCCTTGGAGCGATATTCGAAGGAAATACCCCGAATGATCAAACCAACCAGCAGCAGGAATAGGGCCAGATAGAAACCACTGAACATGGTTGCATACCAGTGGGGGAAGGCAGCGAACGTGGCTCCACCTGCAGTCAGCAGCCATACTTCGTTGCCATCCCATACCGAACCAATGGAATTGATGATGGCGCGGCGTTCATTGTCCTTCCTGCCAAGGAAGGGCAGGAGCATTCCCACACCAAAATCGAAACCTTCCAGGAAGAAGAATCCGATCCACAATACGGCAATCAGGATAAACCAAAGGACTTGGAGAAATTCGTAAGACATGTCATGCCTCTCTTATTAGTCTTGAGCGCCAACCGGTAGCGCCTCACCGATGCCGCCATGGCTCTCAGGTTCGACATCAACCGATTCGTGTATGGCTCCATCGGGGCCGGCGATGGCATATTTTTTCATCAGGTAGACCATTGAAACGGCCAGTGAGCCATACACAACTGTATAACCTACCAGCGAGATGAGCAGGTCCACAGTAGTGAGATTAGGTGAGACCGCATCTTCCACTTTGAGCAGACCGTGAACGATCCACGGTTGGCGTCCCATTTCGGTCAGGATCCAGCCACTGGCGTTTGCGGCGTAGGGCAAAATCAGAAGAGGGGGAACCCACTTCATCCATTTGGCAGTGGTAATGTCGCCGCGAATCATTGCCCACACGAAGAAGGCTGTGACGCCCATCATGATCAGTCCAAATGTCATCATGATGCGGAAAGTCCAATAGGTGACCACCATAAGCGGAATGTAATCGCCTGGGCCATACAGACCCTCAGCCCCTTTCTGAAGATCGTATACGCCGCGCACCTCACAATCGAAGTTATTACAGGCGAGGAAACTTAACACCCCGGGCATGCGCCATGACCAGACCTCGCGCTTACCGCTCAGATCACCGATGGTGAGGATGGAGAAATCGGCCGGCTGTGAAGTTTCCCAGTGCGCTTCAATGGCAGCGAACTTCATGGGTTGGTTCTCATACATGAACTGGCCCATGGTATGGCCGCCAAGGAAAACGAGCACGGAAGCAATGAGACCTGCAACCGCGGCGATAGAGAAGGAGCGTTTGAAGAAATCAATGTTCTGTTTGCGGATGAGATGATAGGCGCTCACGGCCAGAATGAAGAATGCAGCCATCGCGAGACCATCCGTGAAGGTGTGCCAGAAGAAGATCCAGCCCTTGGGGTTTCCGACCAGCGCAAAGAAATTGACGAGTTCGGCACGTGCATTGGCATCATTGATCACATAACCAACCGGGTGCTGCATCCAGCCGTTGGCGAGCAGGATCCATATGGCTGAAAGGTTCGAGCCAATGACCACCAGCCAGATGGAAGCAAGATGGACTTTTTCAGGAACTCTGCCTTCACCGAAGACCCACACGCCGAGGAAGGTGGATTCCAAAAAGAAAGCCAGTAAGGCCTCTATCGCCAGCGGCGCACCAAAGATATCGCCCACGTAACGGGAATACTCAGACCAGTTCATTCCGAACTGAAATTCCTGGACGATACCAGTTACGACGCCAATGGCAAAATTGATCAGAAAAAGCTTCCCCCAGAACTTCGCCATTTTACGCCAGGTTTCATCCCGAGTCTGGTAATAACGAGTTTGCATGTAAGCCACGTACCAGCCCAGTCCCAGCGTGAGAGGGACGAACAGCCAGTGATAGATCGTGGTAAGAGCAAACTGCAATCGAGAAAGTGTAACGGGATCCATGTGTTCTCCTTGAAAAAATTATGCACGCGTCCTGCAGGCGTGCGAGTTACCTATGCAAAGCTTGGGATGGTCATCGGGATGCCAAGCGATTCAAGCACGAGATCCTCAAACGTAATGGACGCCATCTCACGCAGCATTGCGACCTGGACGCGTCCCCATTTCGGTCGGACCGGGCAATTGGATTGGAATGGGCAATCCTTCTCACCCTTTCCCTGCAGGCACTCCGAAAGGAGGACCGGCCCTTCGAACGCTTCGACGATATCCTTCAACGTGATCTGTGATGGGTGACGGGGAAGCATCAAGCCTCCATCACGCCCGGCAAAAGTGTTGACCAGGCCGGCGCGCGCAAGCTGTGCGACAATGCGAGCCATCAGGGCGGGCGGAATCAACATCTCCTGTTGAATCTCGCGACTCGCCAGGCGCACACCTTCACCGTGCCTGGCAAGAGCAAGCACCACACGAACGGCATAATCAGTCTGACGGTTGATCTTGAGCATACGGTCACATCCAGTGAACTATTACGCTTTAAGTAAACGTTGAATACGATTGTAAGAATTTCCAATATTATAACGCTATGTGCAAATTATCACAAATGAAATTGATTGATTTAATAAACATGATGTTTCAAATCTTTTGGCATGGTGGAGCGCAGGTCAGCTAGATGTTGCCATGCTGGAATCAATCACTGAAAAAGAGGAGCGAAGCAGTATAATCACCCAAAACTTGACCTGAGGTATTAAATGATTGACCCTGTAATATTTACCATTCGTTTATTTGGCTGGGAATTTCCCTTGCGCTGGTATGGCGTGATCGTCATGATCGGCGTCGTCGTTGGATCGTTGATCGTCGAGCGCGAACTCAGGCGACGCGGTGAGAAGGGCGACAGGATCTGGGACGCTCTCATCTGGTTGTTGCCGGCTGGAATTATTGGTGCGCGTTTGTGGTATGTGATGAATGCCACACTGGGAGGCAGTCGCTATTACATTGAAAACCCGGTTCAGATCATCAATATTCCCCAGGGTGGATTGCATATTTTTGGCGGTTTCCTGTTCGGAACAGTTGCTCTTCTCTACTATCTTCGCCGGAATAAGCTCGACCCCTGGCTCTTTCTCGATTCAGCAGGCCCGGCCGTTTTAATCGGTCAGGCGGTCGGCCGCATTGCCAACTTTATTAATCAGGAGTTATACGGACCTCCGACAACGCTTCCGTGGGGGATTCCGATCTCTGCCGAACACCGCATCGCCCCTTACGCAGACCTGGGCCGGTATCCCGTGGATACAACCCGCTTCCACCCGACATTTGCCTACGAAATGCTGTGGAATATATCTGCGGCCAGTCTGTTGTTATGGCTGTCCCGCCGCTACCAAAAGGACCTGAAACCTGGCACGCTGTTCGCTGCCTGGCTGGTGCTGGCCGGTGTGGGACGTGTGATCATCGAACTCTTCCGTCCAGATCAGCCGAAAATCGGCAATACGGGAATTAGTTATTCCAGCCTGGTCTCAGCGTTGATGGCGGTTGCCGGTGCAGTCCTGTTGATGATACGTTACAAGGCGATCAATACCAAATTTGCTGAGGAGTGGGAAGAGGAATATCACGTTGGGGAAAAGTTCCCTGTGAACGAGGATGCTGTCGGGCAGGGACAAGAGGGAGCTCCACATGTAAAGAAGGTTGTCAAACGCGAATCCACCCTTCAGAAAAAGGCCAGAGCCAGGATTGCTGAGCGTAAAGCGGCCAGGGAATCATCCACGCGCACGACGAAAGCAAAGAAGTCTTCATAATCTGGCATGGTGAGTGCAACGAAGCGCTGCTGTAAGCTTGCAATGACATATAAAAACTCCCGAAGGTTTTCTTCGGGAGTTTTTGTTTAATCAATTGCTGAAACACTTACTGTATGCGCATTTACCCCTGTCATTTCGTCTTCCCGTTTTTCAAACCCGAACCGTTCGAAGATGTCGGCATACGTTTCAATAATTTGCTGGCGTGTAAAACCCATCTCCTCATACGAATAAACATGGTCACTGTTGAAGGAAAGAGTCTCTTTCACGGCTTCATCAACGATGATGTCGAGGCCGGGTTTGTCCGGGTAGCCAAACTGCTCATAGAACGAGCGGATGACATGCTCCGGGCGTTGGATCAAATCATCATAGTTCAGGATCAGGTGTCGGGGCGAAGGATGCGCATCCAGATATTGGAGAGGGTACCGATACCAGTGTTGGGTAAAGTCCACGATCTCATTCAAATAAAGATATTTCTCCTTTGGCTCGGTAAAGACGCGGCGGGCGTAGTTGATCCATGAGACAGTGGATGGAAGCATGTCGAGCGGGTTGCGCGCCAGGTAAATGATGCGCGCATCGGGGAAAAATTCAAGCAGTGTTTTGATCTTGGGGCTGAATGCTGGATTCTTGGCGACGAAATATTTTTTGCCGGTGGCATACATATGCCGCTGAAGCATGGACTTATAGAAAGCCATGATGCGGCGTTTATGCGCAGGTGACAATGCCTCATCAAAATGCTGATAGTTCGGCATCTCATCCATGAACGGGAAGAGGAAGCTGGTCCAGAACGAATCCCAGATGTGGAGGAGGATGTTCTCATCCTCCTCAGGTTGGAAAAATGATATGCGATGGATCTTGAACTTGCCCAACGTTCGTTTGTCGAACTCGTACAACAGGTGATGCAAATGACCGCCCAGTTTATTGTCAGTGCGTGAGACAAACTGCGTGATCTTCTTTTGCGTTACGGATGGGGTCAGGTAGATATCCCAGGTGGTGAGGCTGGTAAATGTTTCTGAATCGCGTGAGAGTAAACGGTGCAGGAAGGTGGAACCACTTCTCAGGTTGCCGAGAATGAAAAGTGGCTTTTCGATTACCTGTGTTTTATGCCCGGGGAAAAGAATGTCATCCAGCAGGAAACAGAACCAGTGAATGAACTGCCCAATGGGCCATACTGTATAAAAAAGCAGAAGAAATATGATACGCTTGCGTGTAAGACGGGCGGGGGTATTTTTTGAGGTGAAAAAAGAGCGGTACGTCGTTCGCCAAAACAGGCGGAAATTATAAGACATTCAGTTCGGGATCCTTACCTTGCTTTTATGGAGAAAGCCCTGATGGGCTTTCTGTGTTGCTATTCTATCAGCAATTAATAATTTTGAATTGCAGGATTATGAGTCTTACCCCTTTGACTATACCCAGGGCGGTCACAAATTGCGCTTTTTCAAAGGTGGGAAAGCGCAATTTGCGACCGTGGGCATTATATGATGACTATTCTGTCATCCTACCGTCGAAGTGCTCGTTGTCCTTCTCCGCATCCGCGCGGGTACGGTGGACAACGCCGTCCCGATGATTCGGAGGAGCATAGAGCGTATAGAGCTTCAATGGAACACTGCCGGTATTGATGATGTTGTGATTCGTTCCTGCGGGAACGAGCACAGCGAAGCCCACGCTGATGCCTGTGCGGGCACCTTCAAGAAGCGCCTCACCTGATCCCTCTTCCACACGAAATAATTGATCCAGCTCGTGCAATTCCATTCCGATCTCTTCTTTGGGCTTCAAGGACATCACAACGAGCTGAAGGTTCCCGGCCGTGTAAAGCACCGGGCGAAATTCTTCATTCCTGATGGCAATGTCTTCGATGTTTTGTACAAATCCTTTTATGATACATCCTCCAATTGACGACTGTGACATCGTCATTAAGTTGTCTTGCCTCAAAGCGGAGGCGTTTTTTATGATAACCAGCCATATTCCGGGGGCGCAGAAGCATGTTATTTCAGGAATGGCAGGGCTTTGAGACTT
>JANMSY010000018.1:0-4312 GCA_031389865.1 Anaerolineales bacterium
GCTCGGTTTGCCAACCTTTTCCATGTGGAAGTGGGCTTGTCCTGCATGCCTTGCCTGGACGGGCCACGTTCCATCTTCAAGACGCTTATTCATGACCACATCCAGAGCCTCCTGCATCCGTGGGTCATATCCAACTCCTGCCGCCTGGAAGTAGTCGAGGGTGCGCAAAATATCATAATGCCAGCGCGGGGGATACGACAGCATGAGCATTTTGTCGTCGATGACTTTTCCCGTCCGATGCGAACGGAAAAGCTTGTGCTGCAGCAGGAACTCCCTTGCCTCTGCTTCTGCCGCTTGAATTTCGCTGACTCGATATTTGTAGTTGTTCCGGATGTACTCCTGAAACCCCTCGAGGGTACAGATCGTTGTATGCATGGAGCTATGAGTTGCGCCGGAACGGTTCAGGCGGCAATTGAAACCACCGTCCTTCATATGCTGCGACAGGAGGAAGTCAACAATGGATCGCAGGTCACGTTCCTTCGCGCCAAAATAGGACGCATAGCTCAAAGCCATCCCATTGATACACACATCGCTTTGCCCAATCGTGGGCGACGGATTCATGCCGCCATCCTTTCCTTTTTCCTCCTCCAGGATCATCGAGATGGTTTGACGGATCTCGGGCACAGTGGGGGAGATGCCAAGATTTTTTAGATCAAGCAGGGTGTAGTGTGTGCTCGTCCATTTGGGCTGGTAAAAGCTTTTACCCCAGTGTCCATTTTCGAGGCGGCGAGACAGGAATTCGCATCCCCAGCCCTCTTTGGCGATCCGGCTCCTCAGCTTCTTCTGATCCGAGCCGAGCAGATCCCGCTGAACCTGATATTGGATGGAAATATCCCCTTGCAGGAGCCATTTAAGTAGAGTGTCTTTGATCATGGAATGATTGTACGATTTTCTTGTTTTTTTGCCTACTAGCCGATTCCCGAAGTGTACGGCATATATGCGCATCCCTGCTTGCAGCAATAAGAGTGAATAATTGTGTGGGCTTGCCCAATAGTTTCACCACGGAGAACACAGAGAAAACCTTCTAAATTCTCCGTGAGCTCTGTGTTCTCCCCCGGCACCACCCCACCGGGGCTGGTGTGCGGTGAGAAGAAATATGGCCCATTCTTTTAGCCACTCCCGCAGCAATCTCATACTTGACGCTCCTTCATCATGCCGCTATAATCTGCCCGCTTGATTTGAAAAATATGGTTGAGCGGAGTGAAACCTGCCCGTACCAAAGTCATTAAGGAGATAGTTAATGCCCCCACATCCAAAGCGCAAACACTCAAAGAGTCGCCGTGATATGCGTCGTGCACACGATGCATTGGTGCCTCATAACCTGACCACCTGCTCGAACTGCGGGTCCATGCGCCTTCCTCACACTGTTTGTGCCAACTGCGGTTTTTACGAAGGCCGCGAAGTAGTGCAAGTGAAGAAGGAAAAGAAAAAGGCCGAGTAAGAGCTGAGGTATCCGCTCATGCATAACGGGTCGTGACGAACACGGCTCGTTTGTGTTTTAATGGCAAATCATTCTCACGATGTGGAGAACCAGCTATGAAACTTAATCTACAAACCAGCGCATTCATCTTCCCGGGTCAGGGGTCACAGGCTGTGGGTATGGGCAAAGACCTGGCAGAGAAATATCCGCCTGCCAAAGCAACATTTGATGAAGCAGATTCCATTCTCGGATTTTCCCTCTCTGAGGTCATGTGGATGGGCCCGGCGGAGGAGTTGAATGTGACGGTTAATACGCAGCCGGCGCTCTATGTCCATTCGGTTGCTGTCTGGAGGACGTTCTCGCATCTTTACCCGGACGTCTGGCCCGCCACCGTGGCCGGGCATTCCCTTGGCGAATTATCGGCTCTCACTGCAGCCGGCTCATTACCCTTTTCCGAGGGCATCAAACTCGTCCGCAGGCGCGGTGAGCTGATGAAGCGCGCGGGCGAACTTAACCCAGGTGGCATGGCAGCCATCCTCGGCGTCGATATTCCTACGCTGGAGCGGGTCTGCGCAGAGGCAGGTACGGCTGATGAGATCGTTCAGGTCGCAAATGATAATTGTCCCGGTCAGGTGGTGATCTCCGGGCATCGATCTGCTCTTGAACGTGCCGTGGTCGCTGCAAAAGCTGCGGGGGCAAAACGTACCATGCCCTTGCAGGTGAGCATTGCTGCACACTCGCCATTAATGGACTCGATCCAGGCGGAATGGGACGCGGCAGTTGACTCATGCCTGTTCGAAACGCCGAGCATTCCTGTAGTGGGGAACGTGCATGCAAAGCCCCTGCTCGCCGCAGACGAATTACGTGCTGACATCAAAGCCCAACTGCAATCACGCGTGCGCTGGACCGAGTCGGTGCAGTGGATGCTCACAAACGGAATCCAGACCTATGTCGAGGCGGGAACCGGGGAGGTGCTTCTGGGATTGATCAAGCGTATCGAGTCATCCACCAGTCGATTTCCATTGGGCAACCCGCAGGACTTCGTCACATTGGAAGGCTAAATCGGCTATACTTTAATATATGGCAGACATTGAAGCTCGCATACAACGCGCGATCGAGGAATTGACCGGCAATGAGGCTCTGTTGGAAATGCTTGAAATAGATGCTGCCGAGGAAATGCTTGGTTGGGGGAGCGCCATGGTTGCCTCACTCATGAAGCAAACGAAGGAAATTGACGATACTGCCGCAGAATTGACGATGGCGCCGCGCCTCAAGGCAGTACGGCAGTCCATGCGCGCGGTGGGCAACTGGGCTGCGGGTAAATATACAGACCCTGAGAGCCGCGTCCAGCTGCGCGACAAACTGCTGCAGTATTTTGAAACGATTTGGGAGAACGATGCAATACCCCCCGCTGCCGACGAATTGGATGCAGTATTGAACGAAGTGGATGATATGAACAACGGGCCTTTGCCGTTGATACTCAAGCTAAAAACTTTATTTCCAGAAGTCATCTAGGAGACATCATGCCCAGGAGAAGAAGTAGAAAGTCGAATTCGACAGTTACCGTTGCCGCGCTTGCCATCCTGGCTTTACTCGGATTTTTTTATTCACTGACCGGTAAAGATCCAGGCGATATTTTTGACTCAGAACCGACACCCATCATAGTAATCGGAATTACGGATATGCCCGTGTCCACGGTATTGCCCGGGACGACAGCCGCTACAGAATCCGTGGCGCCCACGGCTGTGAATGCGAGTGGCACCTGGTGGGAAGTTTACTTC
Organism: Anaerolineales bacterium; assembly: GCA_031389865.1. Taxonomy (GTDB): domain Bacteria; phylum Chloroflexota; class Anaerolineae; order Anaerolineales; family Villigracilaceae; genus Defluviilinea. The sequence goes on from JANMSY010000018.1 coordinate 3,202, forward strand.
ACGGATCCGCTGCACGTGAATAACCCGCAGGATTGGCAGGGCTCGATCGAGGGGCGTTTAATCGAAAAGATCAATGCAGCACAGACCAGCATCCATATCGTCTCTTTTGAGTTTGATCTGACGCCCGTGGCTGAAGCCCTGGTTGCCGCCAGACAACGCGGCGTGGATGTGCGCTGGGTCACCGACGATGAGCATGGACTCGAAGCAGACGAGGAACCCGGTCGCGGTCAATTCGCCATGCTGCAGAACGCCGGTATTGAAGTTCGTTCAGATACGCGCTCGGCGTTAATGCATAACAAGTTTTGGATCTTCGATGGGCAGGCCGTGTGGACGGGGTCAACCAACATTACAGAGAGCGGCGTGTTCAAGCAGGATAACAACACCATCGTAATCGAATCGCCTGAACTGGCTGCCATCTATGAGGCTGAATTTCAAGAGATGTGGAATGGTCAATTTGGCCCAAAATCCCCCTCGCAGATCGAGCAGCAAACCATCATGGTGAACGGGTCACCGGTGAAAGTGATATTTACATCGGAAGACCCTGCCATCGAAGAATCGATCATTCCCGTGGTGAATTCCGCGACACACAGTATCCGTTTTCTGGCATTTAGCTTCACCGATTATCCGCTTGCAAATGCCATGATCCAGCGTGCGCAGGCAGGTGTTAACGTGTCGGGGGTATTTGAAAAATTGGGCAGCGATACCGATTCTGCCGAACTGAAAACGTTATACTGCGCGAAGGTACCCGTCCGCCGGGATGGGAATGGAGGCTTTATGCACAATAAGGTGATTGTGGTGGATGAGCGGTACGTCATCACAGGCTCGCTGAACTTCTCCACAAATGCAGAGACGAGTAACGATGAGAACGTGATCATTATCGACAATGTAGATATCGCAAAACTTTATATGCAGGATTTCGAACGCGTTTGGACGCTGGCCGCTGATCCAGATCCCGGCAAATTTACCGGTCCATGATTCAAAAAGCTCGGGATGCTATTGCATCCCGAGCTTTTTGAATGTCACATCTTCTGGCCACTCGCAGCTGACCTGGCCGGGATCACCTCACTATCCAGTACCCTTTGGAAAAACGATTGGGTCTCGTCCATGATCG
>JANMSY010000035.1:0-6261 GCA_031389865.1 Anaerolineales bacterium
CATAACCCGTCATTGCGAGGGTTCTTTGCGAAGCAATCTCATATTTTCGAGCAATTTTCCGTCTGAGGAGTAAGATTGCTTCGTCGGGAAAGGCACCCTCCTCGCAATGACGGTAAAACCTGTGATTTACTGAAATTACACTTTAGCGTGCACTGGCGATCTTCTCTGCTTCCATAAATTCCTCGGGAGTGTTAACGTTCCAAAATGCGAGCCCCAGCGGGTCGTAGCGATTGATTTCATCGGACGTTAGAACGCGTACCCTGACTTGTGGAAACCAGGCGATGACCTTCCACATATCTGCGTCGATGGCGGCTTCGATGGCTGGAAGGCAGGTCTCGCGGCGGTAGACGGCATGGATCGGTTCAAAGCCCTCGTCCGTTTTGGCGATGACTACATCCACTTCCTCCTGGACGATGAGCCTGCCTGCCGCTTCAAGGAGCTCCGCGCTGGCGAAGGGCATGTCGCATGCCACCACTGCCACAAGCGGATTTGACGCCGAAGCGATTGCAGTGTAGAGTCCGCCCAGGGCACCGCGACCCGGCTTCAGGTCCGGAGTGAGGCGTACATCCAAAAAATGGTAATTGTCGGGCTGATTGGTCGTCACGATCAGCTCATCTGCGACGTGTGAAACACGGTCAATGACACGTTGGATAAGTGGGCGTCCCAAAAAGTTTTTGAGGGCTTTGTCCGCTCCCATACGCGAGGACTGGCCGCCAGCCTGGATGCAAACGGTAAGCATGTCGTGTATTATACGGTACGTGTTGAGTGAAAGTTGAAGGTTAACATGGCTAAGACAATTGGCGATTTCATTGATACTTTAACGGTAACAGGGGAGCTATACAGAAAACTTGATGAGAATACGATCGAATGTTTTGCCTGCGGACATCGCTGCAAAATTCGTGAGGGCAAGCGCGGAATTTGCCAGGTGCGATTTAATGAGAGAGGAGAGCTGCGGGTACCGTGGGGCTACGTGGCGGCGCTGCAGAGTGACCCCATCGAAAAGAAACCCTTCTTCCATGTGAAACCCGGAACCAACGCACTGACGTTTGGAATGCTCGGCTGCGATTTCCATTGCGGCTACTGCCAGAACTGGCTGACATCCCAGGCTCTGCGTGACCCCTCATCGGATGCGTCCATCAACTATGTTCGGAAAATGACTCCGCATGAGATGGTGCGTCTCGCGCAGCGAACGAACGCTTCGACCGTTGTCTCCTCCTACAATGAGCCGTTGATCACAAGCGAATGGGCGGTGGAGATCTTCAAGGAGGCCAAAGCGAACGGTTTGACATGCGCGTATGTTTCCAATGGCAATAACACGCCTGAAGTAATGGACTATATCCGGCCGTATATTTCCGCCTATAAAGTGGACTTGAAATCCATGCAGGATAAGAACTATCGCAAGCTGGGCGGCGTTCTGCAAAACACACTGGACGGGATCGAGCGTGCACACGCCATGGGGCTGTGGGTGGAAATCGTAACTCTCACCATTCCGGGCTTCAACGATTCGAATGAAGAGCTGTGGGATGCGGCGCGGTTTATTGCGGGTGTGTCAGGGGATATACCGTGGCATGTAACTGCCTTTCACAAGGATTACAAGATGACCGACCCGGACAACACGGATGCGAAAACACTTTTACGCGCCGCCGAGATCGGAAAAGAGGCCGGGCTCAAATTTGTCTACGCGGGGAATTTACCGGGCCAGGTTGGGGAGTATGAAGATACTTTTTGTCCGCACTGCAATCATCGGCTGATCCGAAGAAGCGGATATGTCATCCGTGAGTATCACCTCACTGCCGAGGGGACCTGCCCCAATTGCAAATCCAGAATTCCCGGCTTGTGGCATTCCGACCCCTCGCAGGTAGTGTTAAATGGGCTGGGCATTCCATTACCTGTTCACTAACCTTCTTTTTGCTGTATAATTTATCAATTGATTCGGAAGGAGGTGCGCCGTCACAGATTAATTTCCGATCCCTTTTCAGTACGTAATCCAACCCAAATATGAATTTCTCTTAGGAGGAGAAACGTGAAACGCAACCTATACGTCTTGTTATCGCTTCTGGTCCTTGCCAGTGTCGTTCTCGCAGCCTGCGGTGGCACCCCCGCTACCGAAGCCCCCGCTGCTACTGATGCACCGGCTACCGAAGCACCTACCGAACTACCTGCTACTGAAGCACCGGCAACTGAGGCTCCCTCTGCCTACGAAGGCATGATGGTCGAATCCCCCGATTGTGACTATGGTGGTGAAGTTAAGTCCATTGAAGCAGTGGATGAGTTCACAGTCAAATTTACCCTATGCGTGCCCGACCCTGCCTTCCCCTCGAAGATCGCATTTACCTCGTTCGCCATTCAGCCCGCCGAGCACCTTGAGACGACTGAAGGCAAGCCATTGGAAAACCCGATCGGTACCGGTCCTTACAAGCTGGAATCTTGGGAACGCGGCAACCAGGTGGTGTTCACCCGCTTTGATGAGTATTGGGGTGACCCCGCCATGAGCCAGACTCTCGTCTTCCGCTGGGGTACTGAATCTGCCCAGCGCGTTCTCGAGCTGCAATCTGGTACGGTTGACGCCATTGACAACCCCGGCCCGGATGATTTCGCCGTGATCGAAGGTGATGCCAATCTCCAGTTGCTCCCGCGCCCTGCTCTGAACACCATGTACATTGGCTTCAACAACAACCCACAGGTTGATGGCTTTGATAACAGCACCAACCCGATCGCCAACGAACTAGTGCGCCAGGCGATTGCCATGGGCATCGACCGCAACCGTATTGTGGATAACTTCTATCCCACCGGTTCTGAAGTTGCCTCCCACTTTACACCCTGTTCCATCCCGAACGGCTGTGTGGGTGAAGAATGGTATGAGTTCGATGCCGAAGCTGCCAAGGCTTTGCTTACTGAGGCTGGCTATCCGGATGGCTTCGAAACCGTTTTGAACTACCGCGATGTTGTACGCGGCTACCTGCCTGATCCCAATATTGTTGCCCAGGACATTCAGGCTCAGTTAAAGGAAAACCTGAACATCACCCTCAACATCGAAGTGATGGAATCTGGTGCTTTCCTCGATGCAGCTGACTCCGGTCAACTGGTGGGTCTGTACCTGCTCGGTTGGGGCGCTGACTATCCCGATCAGACAAACTTCCTTGGCTACCACTTTGGTGCTGGCTCTTCCGACCAGTTTGGTGACAAGTTCGACGATATTGTGGACCCAATAGAAGCAGGTGCACAGCTTGCTTCCGATGATGAGCGCGCTCCCCATTATGAGGCGGCCAACGACGCCATCAAACTGCATGTGCCGATGATCCCTGTTGCTCATGGTGGTTCTGCTGTGGCCTACAAGGCTGGGCTCGAAGGCAACCCGCATGCCAGTCCGCTCGGCAATGAGACCTTTGCTGTAATGGGCAATGGCACAGACACCTTCGTCTGGATGCAGAATGCCGAACCAATCTCCCTCTACTGCGCTGACGAAACCGACGGCGAGTCCCTGCGTGCCTGCGAGCAGGTGACACAGTCCCTGCTTGGTTATGAAGTGGGTGGAACTGCCGTGGAACCCGTTCTGGCAGAATCCTATGAGACCAACGATGACCTGACCGAGTGGACGTTCACCCTGCGTCAGGGTGTTGTGTTCCATGATGGTTCCTCCCTGGATGCGAATGATGTGGTCAAATCCCTTGTTGTTCAGTGGGATGCTGCTGATCCGCTTCACACGGGCAACACCGGCGGGTTCTCCTATTGGAGCGGTCTCTTTGGCCCGTACCTGAATGCCCCGCCCCAGTAATCCAGCTTTAAGTTGTACATTCCCCCGGTGAGATATCTCACCGGGGGAATCATGGAAGCCAATGACCACTTACATCCTGCGCAGAATCCTATTAAGCATACCTGTATTATTTGGAATTTTATTTGCCACATTTACCCTGGGACGTTTGATCCCCGGTGACCCATGTCGTGCCATTCTGGGGGAAAAAGCCACCGATGCTGTATGTAATGAATTTATTCATCGGCATGGTCTGGATAAACCCATTCTTGTTCAATTTGGATACTATGTCAATGAGATTGCCCATGGCGATTTCGGACGTTCGTTCCGCTTTTCAAAACCGGTCACGGAACTGCTGATCGAGAGGCTTCCAATCACCGTCGAGTTGAGTTTTGCAGCACTGATTGTCAGCTTGGTGGTTGGAGTGCCGCTTGGAATTCTCTCTGCTGTAAAACATAATACGTGGGTGGATGTGATAACGATGTTGTGGGCAAATACGGGGGTCTCGATGCCGGTATTCTGGCTGGGCTTGATGCTGGCCTACATTTTTGCCCTGGCGCTGAAAGATACGCCATTCCAGCTGCCTCCATCGGGACGGCTTTCGCCCGGATTAATTACTGTGCCATTTTATGAAATATGGAACCTGGAGCTGACCCCGGGCACAACCACATTCACTGTTCTCAATTTCTTCAGTCGTATGAATATTTTGAACGGCCTGCTGAGCACTGATTTCAAACTTGTAAAGGACGCAGCCATCCATTTGATCCTGCCAGCGCTTGCATTGGCTACCATCCCCATGGCTTTGATTGCCCGCATGGCGCGCTCTGCCATGCTCGAAGTGCTTGGACAGGATTACATTCGCACTGCCCGCGCCAAGGGCCTTACACAGCGGGTGGTTGTACTCAAGCACGCCTTCCGCAATGCCCTGCTGCCATTGGTGACAGTCATTGGCCTATCATTGGGAAGCCTGCTCGGCGGCGCGGTCCTTACGGAAACAGTGTTCAATCTTTCGGGTGTGGGGCGTATCCTGTATGAAGCCATTACCGCCCGCGACTATGGAATTGTGCAGGCGTTTACTGTTGTGATCGCGGTTTTCTTTGTCGTACTAAATCTCCTTGTAGATATTTCGTACGCCTATCTCGATCCTCGCATTCGGTTGAATTAATCATGAGTCAAGACATCCAAACCACTGTAAAACTCAACGTTGAGGGGTTATCTCTTAATTCAGCCAGCCTGTGGAACATCACCCGTCGGCGGCTATTCCGACGCAAGTCGGCTATTGTTGGCATGGTGATCCTGGCCATCCTTGTTTTCATTGCCCTGACGGCTCAATGGCTTGCTCCTTACGACCCAGTCAAATCCATGCTGGATGTGAAGGACTATGCGGGGCGCGCTCAAAAGAGACTGCCTCCCTGCATCCACGCATTTGGGTGCCCCGAAGAGCAGACTCAGCACATCCTTGGGTTGGATGGAAACATCCGTGACGAATTCAGCCGCCTGTTGTATGGAGCGCGCCTGAGCCTCCTGATCGGCCTGTCCACAGTCTCCTTTGCCATTGTCATCGGGACTGTTCTGGGCGCGCTGAGCGGCTATTTTGGCGGTTGGGTCGATAACACCGTCATGCGCGTGATGGACGTGCTGCTGGCCTTTCCTTCGCTCCTGTTGGCGATCGCCATCGTCACAGTGCTGGGTCCGGGACTTCAAAATGCCCTGCTTGCAATTGGTATTGTCTCCATCCCTGCCTACGCGCGCGTGGTACGCGCCAGTGTGTTGTCGGTGCGTGAAATGGAGTTTGTTTCAGCAACGCGCGCTCTGGGCGGTGACACGATGCAGATCCTCTTTCGCCGTATTCTGCCGAACGCGTTGACACCACTCATCGTACAGGGGACACTTGGAATTGCGACTGCCATTTTGGACGCGGCCGCGCTTTCGTTTTTGGGCCTGGGGGCACAGCCTCCCACACCCGAGTGGGGAGCCATGCTTGGAGCCGAACGCAATCAGGTGTTCACGGCTCCACACCTGGTCTTCTTCCCTGGTATTGCGATCGCGCTCACGGTATTATCGTTCAACCTGCTCGGTGACGGGTTGCGTGACGCACTCGACCCAAGGTTGGCACACTTGAGCTAGACTCTACACCACAAGGTATTTATAAAAATCGACGGCATCCCTGCCGTCGATTTTCTTTAATCACCTTTAATTAATTCAAGGTGTTATGTGATCGAGAGTGGAAATATCGAAGCTATTATCCTTGAGATGCTCTACGATCCATTGAAAGGCTTGCTCATCCGTGATCTCATTGTCTGATAGGCAAGCAGATGTAGATCCCTCGACAATTCCAGATTTCCAAGCCGCGTTCGCTAAATCTAACTCGAACCAATTTTGGCAGTAGATCAGGGTGATACCGCTAAACTGATAAAAAGGTGCGGTTACTTCTTCCCAATGGACCACCCAAGAGTCCTCGCTTTTAACCACATTTACCTCGAAGATCGGCTTTTGTTCAAGTTCGCCAG
>JANMSY010000071.1:0-4068 GCA_031389865.1 Anaerolineales bacterium
TTCATCACGTCCCTACTCCATCACTTCTATAACACGATGCAGAGACGGTATCCGAGTGTCTTATGGCACGGCGACGAATCCTGCCGTCAGATCGCGCTGACCTTTGACGACGGTCCGCACCCGCGCGATACGCCTCTCCTGCTTCATGTGCTGGAAAAGCATAACGTGCGCGCCACTTTTCACGTTGTGGGCAAAAGCGCTGAACGTTATCCTGAGCTGATCAGGCAGATCCATGAGCGTGGACATCAACTTGCGCTGCATTGTTATCGTCATGTCCCTTTTCCACTGGAAAACGCCTCAACACTACGCGCACAACTCGAGCGCACCAGCAGCTTCATCGCAGATGCCTGTGGCCTTCCCCCGGAAACGATAAAAGACCTGCGCCCACCGTATGGTGTGTTCACAATGCGGACCCTGTCCCTGCTTGCAGAGTGGGGCTATCGCCTGGTCATGTGGAACAGCATCCCGCCGCATTGGATGCAGCCTTTCAGCTGGTCGCTTCGTCAGATGCAGGACTCCATTGTGCCCGGCGCGGTGATCGCCTTGCATGACGGGCATGGACATGGGTCAAGAGTGGCGCAGATTGTGGATATCATTGTTCCACGGGCAATGTCGCTGGGCTTTGAATTTGTCACCGTGGAGGAGATGCAGGATCAACGGGAACAACTGGCAGCTCTGTCATGAAGAAGCGGAACGTACTTAAATCCAGCACGTTACAGGAGGCAACATTATGATCGCACTTGCAGGCATCGTTTAGAACGAAAGGTTCCTATTTAATGCAATTGATCAGTGTAAATCTCGGACACGAACGAACGCTCCAGCAAAAAGGCCGTGTGGAAAAAACGGGCATTTTCAAACTTCCCACGGATGGTCCCATAAAGGTCACAAAGCTGGGTCTGGAGGACGATGTCATTGTCAGTAAAAAACATCATGGCGGACCGGATCAGGCCGTCTACATATATGGCATGCTGGACTATGAGTGGTGGTCCAGAGAGCTGGGCAGGGAGATGCCGCCCGGCACGTTCGGCGAAAACCTGACGATCAGCGACCTGGAAAGCGCGCGGTTCGCCATCGGCGACACCTTGTCCACTGGCGACGCAACTCTGCAGGTAACTGCCCCTCGCATTCCCTGCAGGACATTCGCGGCGCGCATGGATGACCCGCTCTGGGTGAAAAAATTTCGACAGGCTGAACGCCCGGGCCTGTATTGCCGTGTGCTGAAAGAGGGCTTTGTCAAAACAGGAGACAACGTGTCTGTCGAAAAATATAGAGGTGAAACAATTTCAGTTCTGGAGATGTATCGCGATTATTACGAAAAGGACAAAAGCAGGGAAACGTTACTCCGCCATCTGAATACGCCCATCGCCATTCGCGCCCGCAAAGATATTGAAAAGGATTTGCAGAAACTTTCAGGCCCATAGGCAGCAACTCAGAACATCCTGTTGCGTAAGTAGCATGGATACATTACGCTTCGGGAAGGTACATTCATGCTAAAAAATCAACTTTGGACTCGTTGGACCCTGGCGAACGCATTCAGCGAAATGGTCGGCCTGGGTCTCACCTTTGCGATCACGGGCCTGCTTTTTTCCAGTATGGGGGAACAAAACACGATTGGTGCCATCCTGCTTTCTTTTGTGGTGGCAGTTGCCAGCGGCGCAGTGGAGGCAACGTTCGTGGGCCTCGCTCAATGGTGGGCGATGAAACCGTGGTTTCCATCCATTGGAAGATTCGAATGGTGGCGTGGGACATTTATCGGCGCGTTGATCGCGTATGTTTTGGGATATCTGCCCTCCACGATCATGAGCATGGGCGAAGCGACCGCTTCCAGCACGCCCATGGCTGAACCCGCACAATGGGTCGTTCTCCTGCTGGCAGCGGGGATGGGTGCCGTGGGCGGTGCAGTGTTATCGTTTGCACAGTGGCTCGTGTTACGAGGGAAGGTCCACGGCGCTGGTATATGGATCCCTGCCAACATGCTTGCATGGCTGTTCGGTATGCCTGTAATCTTCCGGGGAATTGACATGGCATTCAAAATGTCTGAATTGTGGCAATCCATCGTGTTGATGGCGGGGACGTTATTTGTTGCAGGTGCGGTTGTTGGCAGCATCCACGGACTCTTTCTGGTGAAGCTCACGGATCAAAACCGCACGGAATAATTTTGTGCGATTGCACTTGTAAAAATAATGTTCTATAATCCGAGTATTCTTGTCCGACTTAACGAAAGGTGGTGATCTCATGAATTCGCTCGATAAAGCCGTCCAAACCCAACTGGATAACATCCAAAAGAAAACAGGGAAATCGCTCGATGATCTGGCAGCCATCATCAGCAAAAGCGGGCTGGCCAAACACGGTGAGATACGCGATTATCTCAAGACCGAGCTGGGTCTTGGTCATGGTGATGCGAATATGCTGGTTCATCATGTCTTGAAATCAGATGGCACAGGTGCCGCGCAAGGCAAATCCACCGAGGCCGTGTTGGGCGAGATTTATTCCGGCCCAAAGACGGGCTTCCGCCCCATTCATGAGAAGTTGATGCAGGAGATCCACAAGTTCGGCGAGTTCGAGATCGTGCCCAGGAAGGGCTATGTCAGCCTGCGGCGCAGGAAACAATTTGCGATGATCGGCCCAAAGACAAACTCTCGTTTTGAAGTGGGCATCAACGCGAAGGACTTCACACAGAATGCACGCCTGCTGGAACAACCCAAGGGCAGCATGTGCAATTATGTGGTCAGCCTGAACGACGTGAACGACGTGGACGCCGAATTGATCGCGTGGCTTAAATCAGCATATGAAGGAGCAGGATAGAGTGAACAACACACAGGATTTTACAAATAACCTGTTCCAGATCATGGAAGAGACCTTTGAACCCAAACATCACGGCATCTATCTGGAACCTGGCTTCTTACTCAGTTCGTTCTAATCAGCAGGAATTGGTTCGATATCTCCATCCGCGTCTGTGTCGCTCTTGGACTGCGAGTTGGCACGACCGATAAAAAGCAGTGCTGGTGTCAGGAGCAGGCCAGAGGTCACGAGTGAAGCGACCGCAGAGCCAACCGCGGCGATCACAGCGACAATGGGTCCGCCCATTACCTGCCCGATGGCATCCACCTGCCCGAACATCGAATGGACCGTTGCCCGTACCTGCGAATCCAGTTTCTTGTTGACCCAGGCGGTTTGCAGAGGCTCGGCGACATTGCGAAAAACAGCCACGGACAGATACAGGCCCAGGCTTAGCAGCAGAAGCTGCGAGATGGCGAATCCGATCAATGAAATGGAAATGAGACCTGTGACGATCAGCATTGCGCGTCCAATCGCCAGTGGACTACCGGTATCCACGCGCTTCTCCACAAATCGGACAGCAAAAATGGTGATGACCGTTGCCGCTATGCGAAGAACTGCAAAAAACGCCACCTGGTTGTTGCCAAAAATGAGTGGCAGTTCGAAGGTATCCAGAAGATGCTTGACCCATAAACGGTCAAAGCCTTCGCTATAAATCCCATAAAAAAGGCCTACGCCAATAACACTCATGAGATGGGGCCTTGAGCGGACAGCACCCATACCCTGTTTGAATGTATGACCCATGTGCTGCCAGGTGTTGCGGTCTTCGCGCGGTGTCGGATGAAAGCCTGTTTCAGGCATGATGAACATAAGCGTGACACCGATCAGCATCACGCCAAGCCCACCCACCTGGAGCGGCAATGCAATATTATTCGCGCCGACCAGCGTAGCAAGTCCCATTCCGATCAGCGATGCAAACAAGCCCACCTGGGTTGCCCGAAGGAATAGTTTGTTGGCGTTATCTTCCCCGATCTCATCACTGATCCACGCCTGCCTGGCACCAGAAGTAAAGGTATAACCCAGGCCCCAGATGACCTGAGCCAGCAGAATCGGCAGGAAGGAAGGAAAGAAACCTTCGATGAGAAAGCCAGCGCCCATCAGCACATAACCGATGATGATGGGCGCTGGCTTTCTCGTCGAAGGTTTCTTTACTTCCTTACAGCCCATTCTGCTGGCTCATGTAAACTGGGGCCTGGGTTATACCTTTACTTCTGGTGCCAGGCAGGCGTG
>JANMSY010000250.1:0-18737 GCA_031389865.1 Anaerolineales bacterium
AAGGTTGCTCTTAAGGTGCTTCGGCGCTTGCTGAAAACCTTCGCAAGGCTGATCTTGAGAGTTTTGCACCAGGAACTAATTAATTTTCCAATTCGAAGCACTGGCCCCGCACCGACGGGGTCTTTTGCATTACCCCACTCCACCCATCATTTCTAGCCTCCAAAAAAACGGGAAATAACGGATAAATAAAAGCCGCCAGGACGGCGGCTGGAGGAGCAACGTCCGTGTTCCAGTTCAATTCTTTTATCGTGCAGCGATATATCTCTTCCCGCGCGCCGCAAGCAGGTGACATTCAGACTCGAGCCCGCAGGTGGTACAGCATTTTCCATCGGGGCCCATCTCGATCAGTTTTCCTTTGTGGACCAGCAACCCAATCATGGACATGACCGCCGAAGGCTGCGCGTTCATGGCGCGGCTGATCTCTGAAAGGCTCAGGCCGTTCTCTTTGGTTTCCAATAAACTGACCAGTTGCGAGAGCATTGATTTACCCGAAGCCCAGCAATCTTCCGCCCTGATAGACCAGGAAGGCAACGATCCATGCCACCACCGTCTGGTAGACAGCAGAGGTCACAGCCCAGGAGGTTCCAAATTCGTGCTTGATGGCACCCAACGTTGCCACACACGGGACATATAACAACACGAAGACAAGCAACGCTGTCGCGCTCAATCCATTGAAGTTTTCGCGCAGAGCAAGGCTTAGCGCGGTATCTTCTGTTTGTGTTCCGTTATCCACCAGATCAACACCCGGGAGAATGCTTAATAAAATTTTCCCTGAGTTGACAGTGGCTTTCAAGAATCCGCTTCCGATAAAGACAAAGTCCTGGGCAAGTGTGGTCGGTTCGACAGGCGCCGCTTGCGAGTCACCCAGATAGATCTGACTCATGGTACTAACGACGATCTCCTTCGCCATAAAACCAGACACCAGGGCTCCGCCGGTTTCCCAATTGTCAAACCCGAGCGGGGCAAAGACAGGTGAAATTGCGCCACTGAATTTTCCGAAATAGGAATCGCGTTGATTTGCAACGCCCCACGGCAGGTTTAGCAAAACCCACATGACGACGGACGCACTTAGGATGGTCGTGCCTGCCTTGCGGACAAATTCGCGCGTGTTCTCCCACATGTGAATGAGCACACTCTTCAACGCAGGTTGGCGGTATGGCGGTAGTTCCAACACGAATGCAGAAGAGACATCCGGCTTGAGGATGGTATTGGTGAAGATCAAGCCTGCGATCATGGCAACGATGATGCCCAGAGCGTACATCGCCCAGATGACCGTACCAGCCTTCGCGCCAAAGAAGGCAAGGCCAAAGACCACATAGACAGGCAACCGCGCCGAGCAGGACATCAATGGAACAAGCAACGCGGTGAGGATACGATCGCGGCGGCTGGCAATTGTCCGCGTGGCATAGATCGCAGGGACAGCGCAGCCAAATCCCAGGATCATTGGGATGAACGATTTGCCGTGCAGCCCCACAATGCGCATGAAACGATCCATGACGAACGCGGCACGTGACATGTAGCCCGAGTCTTCGAGAAGAGCCAAAAAGAAATACAGGATCAACAGCCCGGGCACAAAGACAAGGACGCCTCCCACGCCCGCCACGATCCCCTCAACGAGCAGGGAACGTATCCATGCCGGAGCCAGCACGAGGTCCAGAATGAACGAGACCCAGTTGGCGAAGGGTCCGTTGATGACCGCGTCCGTCCAGTCCAAAAAAGGAGCAGACACATCGATCACGAGGCGAAAGACAAAATACATCACCGCAAAGAAGACGGGCAGGCCGAGCCACTTGTGCGTGACAACGTTGTCAATGCGGTCGGTGAGCGTGATGCGATCGATGAGCGGACGCTGAAGTGACTGGCGCACAACGCCGTTGATGTATCCATAGCGGCGGTCAGCGGTGAGCAGATCGAAGTCGTCGCCGAGCATCGACTCTACATGCGCGGCGCGTTCCCTGGCGAATAGGATCATCTGTGCGCCACCCTGCATGGATTGAACGCGTTCAAGAATATCCGCATCCTTTTCAAGGAGTTTGATCGCCAGCCAGCGCGGGGAATAAATGCCTGTTTCAAATTTCAGTTCATCGAACATTGCGATCATACGCGCGATCTCGCGTTCGATCTTGCCGCCATAATCAAGGCGAAAGAGTGGAGTGGAAGTGATTGCCATAGTGCCCCTAATTTTTCTTCTTCGCCGTCCGTACAGCTTTTGCGATCAACTCTGAAACACCTTTGCCGCGGTTGGCGGACGTATGCACCACCGGTATATTCCCAAGCAGCTGCGAAAGATGATCAAGATTGATCTTTGCGCCATCCTTATACAGCGCGTCGGTCATGTTCAACGCAAGCACCATGGGAACATCCAGTTCGAGCAGCTGCAGGGTGAGGTATAAATTTCGTTCCAGGTTGGTCGCGTCAATGACGTTGATAACGACATCGGGTTTGTCCTGAATAATGTAATCGCGGGCAATGACCTCTTCGGGGGAATACGCCGTGAGGCTATAGGTACCCGGCAGATCAACGATGTTGAGCGTCAGTCCATCATGCTCCATCTCGCCCTCCTTTTTCTCGACCGTTTTGCCAGGCCAGTTGCCGGTGTGTTGATGAAGCCCGGTCAACGCGTTAAAGATGGTCGTCTTGCCCGCGTTTGGGTTTCCAGCCAGCGCAATCCTCAGGTCAGCCATTCATGCCTCCATGCAAAATCACTTCGATGTATGAGGCTTCCTCTTTCCGCAGGGCGAGATGATAGCCTTTGACAAAATACTCAATTGGGTCACCGAGCGGCGCATGACGTTCGATCAGAATCGTCTCGCCTTTGACAATTCCCATTTCGATGAATCTTCTGCGTAACGCGCTGGCACCGTTGATCCGGGTGATCGTTGCCCGTTGACCGGGCAGTAGAAGATGAAGCTGTGTTGGTTCAGACATGGGTATTCCCTTTTTAAGATGATTTCGTCGGTCGAAACGCAGGCGTCGAGACCAACAGGCAACATGCAGACGAAAGACTTCTTTAAACTGGTTTCTGGTGCAAAAGCCTTGCGAAGGTTGCTCTTAAGGTGCTTCGGCGCTTGCTGAAAACCTTCGCAAGGCTGATCTTGAGAGTTTTGCACCAAGAACTAAAGTAGTGGTCTCGATACGGTCTCGAAAATCACTCAAACTACTCGACCAGCAATACTTACTTCACTTCCACGATCACAAACTCAGACAGTAATAAACCCAGTGCCACATCCCTGTCACCCACCCTCAAGGTGAGCGGACCTTCCATCGGCGCGGCTTCGATCACGGTCACCTCCCGGCCGGGTAGAATGTCGCGCTCCTGCAAATATTTAAGCACATCGGTTTCAGTTGCATTCACTGCCAGCACCTGTACAATTGAACCCATGGGCACGTCACAAAGGGGAATGCCATGTAGTGGCGCAAACGAACCGTCCGCAGCCGGGATGGGATTGCCCCGCGGGCAAAATTTTGGGTCGCCAAGAAAGACAGCCAATGCCTCCGTCACTTCAGGAGCAGTCGCGTGCTCGAGTGAACAGGCCAGCTCATATAGCTTTGCCCATTCGATATGTAGGTGGTCATATAAAAAACATTCCCATAAACGCTGGCGTCGCAGCACACTACAGGCCGCAGTTCGACCCGTTACTGTCAATGTCACACCTTTGTAGGGCATATGCGACAGCAATCCCTGCTCTGTCAGGCGATGCACCATCTCATTTGCAGAGACGTTTGTCACACCCAATCGCCCGGCCAGGCGTCCCACTGGCACCACATCGCCCACCCCCAACTCAGCCATCGCTTTGAGATACATTTCCGTGCTTTCGCTCAACTGGACCGTCATAAGGCAACCCTTTCATTAAATCATATGGTTGACCTTATTATTCCCGACTCCCCCGCTTTTCCACATGGATGGATGTCACGAATTTGTTGTGAAATAAATTACTTTGTGAGGCTTCATAGCCGACAACTGTGTCCGTTAAGTCCAGAGACTCGGCTCAAGAGCCGCGTCTGCGGAACGCGGCATCTGACATGCGTACGATAATAGGATGTAAAATTGACCCATTCTCTCCTATTTTCACATGTGCAGGGTAGGGAATCCCCCCATGTGCATACCTTCATAGTGATAGGAAAATGGTTTAGGGCAGATCAGGTATTCTTGAATCAGTTCATTTGAGATAACAAGCATGGCTCGCTTGGCAGCTTTTGTACATGAGGAGATTTTATGAGCAGTCGTGAGTTCCATTTTTCATGGACCAGGCACCTTTGGGGGCCGCTACGCATTGCAGGGATTTACCTGCTGGTCGGTGTTATCTGGATTCTATTTTCAGACAAGCTTGCTGAAAAAATCGCGCTTGATCAGTTGATGCTGACGACCATCAGCATTTATAAGGGTTGGGGGTTCATTATTGTGACTGCAATCATGCTGTACTGGCTGATCCAGCGTCATAGTATAAGGTTGCGTACAAGCGAAGAACGGTTACGCACGCTCACAAATGCGCTGCCTGCGCTCATATCCTATGTGGGCAGGGACAGGCGCTATCACTTCACCAATCAGACATACCAGGAATGGTTCGGGCACAAGGTGGATGGTCAGGAGATGGTGGAAGTGCTCGGAACCGACGCATATCAGAAATTATCTCCCTATATTGATGCGGTTTTGAAAGGCGAAACCATCACCTACGAGTCTGAGCTGACACTCAGGCAGGCTGGAACACGTTTTGTCAGTGCCACCTACGTCCCTGACAGGGAACCCAGTGGCGAGGTGCGAGGTTTCTATTCCCTGGTGCAGGATATTACCGAGCGAAAGGAAGAGGAGGCGGAACGACGTCAATGGGCGGATGCCTTCGAACATTGCGCTCATGGAATTGCCATCGGCGACCCTGCCAGCCAGCGTATCGTGGTATGCAATTCTGCCTTCGCACGATTGCATAAAGCCCGCGTGGAGGATGTTGTGGGCTCGGCAGTCCTTAGCCTATACGTGCCGACAGATCATGAGCACATACGCCAGAATATCACGAGAGCCGACCAGATCGGGCATGCGCAGTATGAGGCGAATATGGTCCGCCGGGATGGCAGCACATTCCCTGTTCAAATGGACCTAGTAAGTGTACGCGGCGACGATGGCGATTTGTTATACCGTGTCGCCACCGTGCAGGACATCAGCCAGAGGAAAGATGCGGAAAGAATGCTTGCCCATCAGGCCAGCATTCTTGAGCAAGTCAATGATGCCGTGATCACATCGGATGAAAACCTGGTAATCACATCATGGAATTCCGCTGCCGAAACAATGTATGGCTGGAAGGCAGGGGAAGTGATCGGCCGAAAAGGCGAAGATGTATTAGCGACCGAGTTTTTCGGTGAAGCACGTGCAGAAGCCATTCAAGGCTTGAGAGACATAGGTGAGTTTTCAGCTGAAATTACACAGGTACGCAAAGATGGGTCAAGGTTCCACGTGGAAACCTGCACCGTGACAATGTATGAGGAAAGCGGAAAGAGCGTAGGGTTTGTCAGTGTCAACCGGGATATTACTGAGCGGAAACGGGCCGAAGCGGCCGCGCTGGAAAGTGAAATACGCTACCAACGTGTTCTCGATGCGATGATGGAAGGCTGTCAGATCATCGATTTCGACTGGCGCTATGTTTACGTCAATGATGTGGTCGCAGAACAGGGGAAGCGTAAACGGGAGGATTTGCTCCATCATACAATGATGGAAGTATATCCAGGTATGGAACAGACTGAATTATTTGCCTTGCTGAGGAAATGCATGGAAGAACGCACACCCCGCCGTATGGAAAATCAATTTATTTTTCCAGACAACACCGTGGGGTGGTTTGAATTAAGTATTCAGCCAGCACAGGAGGGCATCTTCATTCTTTCCACAGACATTACTGAACGAAAAAAGGGAGAGGAGGAGGTACGTCGGTTAAATGAAAAACTGGAGGAGCGGGTTATCGAACGCACAGCACAGTTACATGCTGCCAATAAGGAACTCGAGGCCTTCTCCTATTCCGTGTCTCACGACCTGCGTGCGCCGCTGCGTGCCATCAACGGATTTACACGCATGCTTGTGGAGGACTATTCATCCGTGCTGGACGACGAGGGCAGGCGTATTTGCAAGGTGATCACTACAGAGACGCTCCGCATGGGGAAACTGATCGATGACCTGCTGTCCTTTTCGCGGTTAAGCCGCAAGGAGATACAGACGACAACAATTGATATGAAAGCGCTTGCTTATTCTGTATTCGTCGAGTTGACCAGTGAAGAACAGATGCAGCGCATTGACCTGAAAATCGGGAGGCTTCCGCAGGTGAAAGCTGACCCAGCTCTGATACAGCAGGTATGGATGAACCTCATTTCGAACGCGATCAAGTTCTCATCCAGGAGGGAACGGGCAATTATTGAGCTGGGAACCAGGCGAAGCGATGATGAAAATATCTATTATGTGCGCGATAACGGAGCGGGATTCAACATCCAGTATGTGGATAAGTTGTTTGGTGTGTTCCAGCGTCTTCACAGCGAGGACGAATTCGAAGGGACAGGGGTTGGGCTGGCGATCGTGCAGCGAATCGTCCAACGTCATGGGGGACGTGTGTGGGCGGAAGGAGAAGAGGACAAGGGCGCAACCTTTTATTTTGCCCTGCCACGAGAAAGGGAAAGCCATGAATGATATGAATGCTGTTGAGATCCTGCTTGTCGAAGATAACCCACGCGATGCCGAGTTGACAATCAGGGCATTAAAAAAGCACAATCTTGCCAATAAACTTTTCCACGTGGAGGACGGCGTGGAAGCGCTGGACTTCCTGTTTGCACGTGGCAAATATGAAGGACGTACCACCGACGATCCGCCAAAGGTAGTCCTGCTCGATCTAAAACTACCCCGCATCAATGGTTTGGAAGTTCTGAGCGCCATCCGAGCCGACGAACGGACACAAACCATTCCTGTGGTAATTGTCACATCGTCTGCTGAAGACCCCGATGTAAAGACAGCATACCAGTTGGGTGCAAACAGTTATGTAATTAAGCCCGTACAATTCGATTCATTCATGGACGCCATGACTAAATTGGGTGTGTACTGGCTTATGGTGAACCATCCACCGAAATAGACGAGCCGCAGGCGAATGAACCATGACCGATTCCTAATCGGTGACGGTGTTGCTTGTTTCACAGAGTACCTGCCTGCCTTCGGGGAGTGCAGGCGGTGATCTGTAAAACAGCTGTTTTCAGAAGGAAAGAACCCATGAACAACCCTACCCGCATCCTGATCGTTGAAGACCTGCCAGCTGACTATGACCTGGCCCAACGCGAAATCCGCAAGGTAGTCGAGAATTGTGAATTTAAAAGGGTGGAAAAAGAAAAGGAATTCCTGCAGGCTTTGGAAAATTTTCAACCCGCCCTGATTCTCTCAGACTATGCACTGCCCGGTTTCAATGGACTGAAGGCTTTGGAACTTGCCCGAAAACATACTCCAGCAACACCATTCCTCATCTGGAGTGGGGTGATCAGTGAGGATGCAGCTGTGGAAAGTATGAAAAAAGGCGCATCCAATTATATTTTCAAAGAGAACTTGAAACGGCTGGGACCAGCTGTAGCCCATGCATTGGATGAGCGGCAACTGCTGCTCGAACACAAACAGGCAGAAGAAACAGTAAAAAATAACGAGAGACGTTTTCGCGCCCTGATCGAAAACGGACTGGACAGCATTTCTCTTCTCGCCGCGGATGGCAGCCTGCTATGGGAAAGCCCGGCCATCACCCGAATTCTGGACTTTGCACCTGGGGAGTTTCTGGGACGCAGCCTGTTCGAATTAATCCACCCGGATGATCTGGCCTGGACACAGAGTTTGTTTACCAAACTTCTCAAAGAACCGGGCAGCCGTCAGCATAAGTCATTCCGCCTGCGTCATTCCGATGGCAGATGGCGCCTGGTGGAAGCAGTAGTCACAAACATGCTGAACGAGCCGGGCGTGGAGGCAATCGTCGTCAACTATCGCGATATCACTGAGCGCAGACAGGCGGAAATTGAACTCCAACAGCGGAATGATGATCTGGCATTGATTAATGCTTCGAATCAAGCAATCAATCGAGGGGAAGGGTTGGATGCCGCCGTAAATCTAATGGCGAAAGAAATAAAGCGCATTTTTTCCGGCGAAGGCACCACGATTTATTTGCTCAGTCCAGATCAGCAATCCCTCAGGATGCAGCAGTACTTCCTCTCCCCGGAGATTCTCAGAAAGATCGAGCAGGTGATCGGAGGCAGCATCCCTTCGATCGAGATTCCCATCCAGGAAGGTGGATATTTCCAGAGTGTGCTGCGTTCGGGGCGTGGCATGATCACCAGCGACCCGCAAGTGATCCGAAAGTGGATGGAGGAATTTGTCGAAACCACCTTTCTGCCGCGCGTAGCCCGGGGAACGATTCGCAAACTGATCCCACAGATTTATAAGCTTCTTAATATCAAATCGACAATTATTGTTCCACTCATTTCGGATGGGAAGGCTATTGGCTTACTGGATGTCTCAAGCCCAAACCTCTTTACGGTGGAAGATCTAAAGCGTATCGAGAATATCGGCGGGCAGTTAACAACCGCTATAAAGCGTAGGCAGGCTGAGGAAGCACTGCTTGAAAGTGAAGCGAAATATAGGCTCCTGTTTGAGGACAACCCCCTGCCCATGTGGATTTACGATCTTGAAACATTGGATTTTCTACAGGTAAATAACGCGGCTATACAACATTATGGTTACTCTGTTGACGAATTCCTGTCCATGACCATCAAGGATATTCGTCCATCCGAGGATGTGCCTAAACTCCTTGAGAATATTGCGAACTCCGCTGCCGTGCTTCAAAGCATTGATTCGGCAGATATTTGGCGCCATCGCAAAAAAGACGGCACGCTGTTCCTGGTGGAAATTGTCTCACACCCGCTGGAGTTTGCGGGCAAAAAGGCTAAATTGGTACTTGCCATCGATGTTACCGAGCGCATACAGGCGGAGGAGGCATTACGTGAGAGCCAGGTCAAATATCAAAACCTGGTTGAAACTTCGCACGACTTGATATGGTCAGTTGATGCTGAGAGTCGCTTTACCTTTCTAAACCGCGCTGCCAAGGAGATTTATGGGTATGAGCCGCAGGAGTTGATCGGACGCTCGTTTCTTGAACTCATGGATCCGCAACATGAGAACCCGAACCTGAAGAATTTTAAGGAGACAGTTGCCTCCGCAGATGAATTTAGCGAGGCCGAAAGCTACGTCCGCCATCGCGACGGCAGACAAATTATCCTGAGCGCAAACTCGATTGTGCTTCGCGATGAGAATGGCAAAGTCATCGGTGTGACAGGAAGTTCACGTGACATTACCGAGCGCAAGCAGACTGACACGGCTCGTCAGGCGTTATTGGAAATCATGCAGGGGCTGGCAAATACCAACGACTTGCAGGAATTCCTGAAGCTCATTCATGGCGCAATTGCCAGGGTGATCTATGCCGAGAATCTCTTTGTCGTTTTGCATGAGCCGGAAAGCGGGCTATTCGAAGAGATCTATTCAGTAGACCGGTATGACCCGCCTGCCCTGCCATCCAGCCTTGAGAAGAGCATTACATCCTATGTGTTCCGCACTGGCGAACCGCTTCTCTTAACCCAGGAACGCTTCGATGAACTTGTTGCACAGGGTGATGTTGAACTGGTGGGAACAAATTCAGCATCCTGGCTGGGAGCACCGCTGAAAACACTACATGGGACGATTGGCGTGATCGCGGTACAGAATTACGAAAATCGTCATTGTTACACGGAGAACGATAAGGATTTCCTGGCTTCCATTGCAACGCAGGTGGCACTGGCCATTGAGCGCAAACGGGCAGAAGATGCCGAACGCGAACAACGCGCCCTGGCAGAAGCCCTGCGCGATACCGCCGAGACGCTCAATAGCACCCTAGACTATGGCGAAGTGCTGGATCGCATTCTCGCCGCGGCGGAGCCTGTCGTGCCGCACGATGCCGGGACGATCATGCTTATTGATGGCGAATCTGCGTATGTAGTCCGCTCACATGGGTATGACAAACGCGGTTTCCACGATGAAGTCAGTGGAATTAGGCTTTCACTGGCTGAAACGAACAACCTGAGGCAGATGCTTGAGACCCGGAAAACTGTAATCGTACCTGATACACACTCCCATATGGGTTGGAAGAGGTTGCCGGTTACCGATTGGCTGCATTCAAATGTGGGTGCACCAATATCGATTTATGGCGAGGTAATTGGCTTTATCCTGCTGGACAGCGAGACAATCGGATTTTTCACTCCTGTTCATGCCGAACGCCTGGAAGCGTTTGCCAATCAGGCGGCGCTCGCCATCCATAATGCCCGTCTGCTACAGCGGGCGCAGAAGGAAATCGCGGATCGCAGGCTTGCAGAGGATGCCTTACGCGAGTCAGAGGCGCTTTATCGGCAGGCCATTGAGGTTGCGGGTGCCGTACCTTATTATCAATCCTATTATAATAACGGCAAATCAATTAAATATGAATTCATAGGCCAGGGCATTCGTCAGATCACCGGTTACGGACCTGAGGAATTCAACGCGGGGGTATGGGATTCGCTGGTTGAGGAAGCGAACCTCGTTGAAGACCTGAAGGGATACTCGTTGGATGAGGGAATTCAACGGGTTCGATCGGGCGAAAACCCCATCTGGAAATGTGAGCATCGTATTCGGGATCGGGATGGAAAAGTCCACTGGGTTTTCGAAGCGGCAGTGGAAATACGCGATGAAAGCGGGATCTCGCGCGGCTCCATTGGTACATATCAGGATATCACCGAGCGCAAGCAGGGAGAGATCGAGTTGCGCGCCTCCGAAGAGCGCTTCCGCCAGCTGGCAGATAACATCGAAGAGGTTTTCTGGATGACCGATGCCGAGAGCGGCAGGGAAATTTATATGAGTCCCGCCGCTGAAAAAGTTTGGGGGCGATCCCTTGACTATTTGATGAATGAGCCAGATGCGGTTATCAATACGATTCTGCCGGAAGACCAGCCAATTATGCTGCATGCACTGCAACAGGAAAAAGACGGCGAAAAAGTGGAGCTGGAATACCGCGTGGTTGATGCAGATGGCTCCATCCGCTGGATCTGGGACCGCGCCTTCCCGATTTTCGGTGAAGATGGCAGGGTCAGAACGCTGGCAGGCATCGCCGCAGATATTACTGACCGCAAAAAGACAGAATTCGAAACCTGCCGCCATTTGGTGGAACTGGAAGCTCTCTACGAAAACGGTCTGGCTGTCGGGCAGTTGCTCGAACCAGAACAGATCGGCAATCGCATCATCGAAACATTTGCCCACCATCTTTCATGGCACCATGTGGCGATCCGTTTGTTGCGCCCTGACACAGATGAACTGGATTTGGTCGCATTCAACCTGCCTGGCCTGAGTGATGAAGAAAAGCAGGAAACGAGGCGCCATCTTAACAAAATGGTCCACAAGGTGGGAGAGGGGCTAAGCGGTTGGGTAATCCAGAGCGGAGAGCCATTCCGCACCGGGGATGTACATGCCCACCCCCAATACGTGGACACACATGAAGGCATTCTTTCAGGCTTATATATGCCACTCAGGATCGGTAATCGAACAATCGGATGCATCAGTGTGGAGAGCAGGCAAGCGGATGCCTTTGGTGCACAGGATGAACGCCTGCTGGCAACCCTTGCGAACCAGGCTGCAATCGCTTTCGAAAATGCCCGTTTATATAATACTGCGCAGCAGGAATTGTTGGAGCGCAAACGGGCACAGGATGCCTTATCGGCAAGTGAAACCCACTACCGGGCACTGGCTGACAGCATTACGGACATCCTGTTTGAGATGGACTATGAACAGCACTATACACACTGGAATAAGGCATCCGAAATACTGACCGGCATCCCGTCTGAGGACGCCATTGGCAGGTCACTGCACCAGGTATTCGGAGACTCAGAGGAACAAACCCGGGTTGGGAAAATCTACGAAAGCGTCCTCCAGAGTCGCCAGGCAAAAACGTTCGAAACAGAGATGGTTGTACAGGGTCAGAAGCGCGCCTTTGAGATCAATGCCTATCCATCCATGCGCGGCGTGGCGGTCGTTGCCAAGGATGTCACCGAACGCAAGCTGACAGAGGCTGTCATGCAAAAGCGCTTTGAGTTGATGGATTATTCGTCTCATCACTCACTGAATGAGACCATGCAAAGAACGATCGATGAAGTGAGCGAATTGACCGCGAGTCAGATCGGCTTCTTCCACTTTGTGGAACCAGATCAGATCACTCTGGGAATGCAGACCTGGTCTACCAACGCGCTGAGTCTATTCCATGTCTCCGTCAGTGACGGAACACATCTTCCTTTGGATCAGGCCGGAGTGTGGGCAGAGGCGGCGCGCCAAAGGCGCCCACTGATCCATAATGATTACCAATCATTATCACAAAAGAAGGACTTGCCGCACGGGCATGTAGCGATTATGCGCGAGATGGTACTCCCTATTATGCGTAATGAAAAGATCGTGGCGGTCATGGGCATTGGCAACAAGCCACAGGACTATACACAATATGATCTAGAGGTTGCGGAACGCCTGATGGATTATGCCTGGGACATCACCGAACGCAAACAAATGGAGAGCGCTCTTGCCGATGAACGGAATCAATTGGCCAGGCGCATCGAGGAACGTACTGCTGACCTGAGCCGGGCAAATTCAAACCTGGCGCGTGCCCTGCTTGTGAAGGATGAATTCCTTGCCAATATGAGCCATGAACTGCGCACACCGCTCAATGCGATATTGGGGCTTTCAGAAAGTCTGGGCGAACAGGTGGCTGGGCCGCTTAATGAAAAACAGCAAAAATACCTGACCACCATCAACGAAAGCGGGCACCACCTGTTGTCGCTTATTAATGATATTCTCGATCTGGCGAAGATCGAAGCGGGCCAGATCACTCTTGATATCAACAAGGTGGATGTCAACTCAGTATGCCAGGCAAGCCTGCGCATGATCAAACAGCTCGCACAGAAGAAGGATCAGGAAGTGATATTTGAGACTGACAAGGGTCTCGGCTTAATGTGGGCAGATGAACGCCGCCTGAAACAAATGATCGTCAACCTGTTGAGCAATGCGGTCAAATTCACACCCGAGGCCGGGAAGATCGGGCTGGAGGTCCGTGGTGACCGGGCCGGGAATAAGGTAACCCTTACAGTGTGGGACAATGGTATTGGCATCAGCGAACGTGATATGAACCGATTGTTCAGACCCTTCATGCAGTTGGATGCAGGCCTGGCGCGTGAAGCCACAGGGACGGGCCTGGGGCTGGCACTGGTGGCCCAAATGGCACGGCTGCATGGCGGCAGTGTAAATGTAACAAGCCAGGCGGGCGAGGGAAGCCGTTTCAGCATCCAGTTGCCATGGGAGCCAGCTTTGGTCGCCGATCCAGCCGCCCGCCTGCGAAGCACGGGAAAGTTCCAGGCCATTGATCCGAATGCAAAGAACAAGCCAACCATTCTGCTGATCGAAGACACCCGTGAAGTTGTGATGATGCTGACAGATTATCTTGAAATGGCAGGGTTTAAAGTCGTCACCGCACAGGATGGAGTCGACGGCCTGACACAGGCAAAACTGTCACATCCCGATCTCATTTTGATGGACATTCAAATGCCGCGCATGAATGGCTTCGAAGCTACAAAAAGGTTGAGGAGTGATCCCGAATTCAACAATACGCCCATTATCGCGCTGACAGCCCTTGCCATGCCAAATGATCGTCAGCTCTGCCTCGAGGCCGGCATGGATGAATATATGAGCAAACCGGTCAACTTGAAAGGACTGGTGAAGACGCTTCGGAAATTTCTTTTGGAAAACCAGGAGACAAATCCTTAATGAGCACTCTTTTGATCGTGGACGATAATGTAAGCGCCAGGCAAACACTCGTTGCCATGCTCGAGAGCGAAAACTACCAGATTGAACTGGCAAAGGATGGATTCCAGGCACTTCAAATCCTCAACCACGTTCAACCCGATTTGATCCTGCTGGATGTGATGATGCCCGGCATGGACGGTTTTGAGGTCTGTCGACGCATCCGCGCCACGCCTGTGCTTGCTGAGGTGCCAATCATCATCGTCACAGCTCTCGATGACCGCGCCTCCCTTTTGCAGGGAATCGAAGCGGGCGCAGATGATTTCATCAGCAAGCCCGTGGACCGTTATGAGCTGATGGCGCGCGTCCGTACGATTACACGCCTGAATCGCTACCGCATCTTGCAGGAGCAGCGTGAAAACCTGCGTGAGATGACAGAACGCCTGATCACTGCACAGGAGGAGGAACGCCAGCATATCTCGCGCGAACTGCACGATGATTTTGGCCAGGCATTGACCACCCACATGATCTCCCTGCGCAATCTACAGAATGATTTATCCACCATTCCGCCCGAGACGCTGTACAAACACCTGCAGGCATTACACAATCAATCCCATGAGATATTTGTCAAGGTCCGCAGGCTCGCTCAGGATTTACGGCCACCGGTCCTGGACACGCTCGGACTGAAAGTGGCCATGCAAACCTATTGTGCCGAATTTACCCGCCAAACGCAGCTGCCCATCACCTTTGACGTGGACGATTCCCTGCCCAGGCTATCTGATATTTACAATATCACTCTTTACCGCCTTTTGCAGGAGGCTCTCAACAATATTGTGAAACACGCGCGAGCCACCCAGGCCTGGGTGGAGCTCAACATGGAAGACAACACCATCACCCTGACTGTTCAGGATAATGGTCAGGGCTTTGAAGCGAAGGAACGCCAATCAAGCGGAATAGGACTGTCAAGCATGCATGAAAGAGTAACCATTGCAGGCGGAAAGTTTGCCATCAGTTCCGCGCAAAAGAGCGGCACCATTCTTTCGGCACAATTCCCGTTACGTGCCCATCAAACGATTGTGGAGAAATCATGATACGGATATTGATTGCCGAAGACCACCTGATGGTGCGGGCTGGCATCCATGCCCTGCTTGAAAAAGCGGGCGATATAAACATCCTGGGTGAAGCTTCCAACGGGCAGGAGGCCGTCGAGATGACGCAGGAACTGAAACCAGATGTATTGATCATGGATATCATGATGCCGCGCATGAATGGTATTCAGGCTGCAGAAAATATTCGTGAACTAAAACTTCCCACACGTATCCTCCTGCTCTCCATGTACGCGGATGCAGGCTTTATCCATCAGGCACTGCAATGCGGCGTGAAAGGCTATGTCCTTAAATCCTCCGTCAGCGACGAATTGCTGCAGGCCGTGCGTACGGTTGCAAACGGACAGATCTTCCTGAGCAGTCCCGTCTCCGAGGTCGTCGTTGAAAGCGCCATCCGTCCCCACACATCCGGGTCAGACCATGACCCGCTTTCCAACCTCTCGCCTCGTGAAAAGCAAATTCTACAGATGATCGCCGAGGAAAATACAAGCGGCGAGATCGCCAAACTGCTGTTTATCAGTGAAAAAACTGTTGAGAAACACCGCGCCAGGTTAATGGAAAAGTTGAATGTTCGCAATCTGGCGGGACTGGTTCGATGGGCGGTCAAATATCATCTCGTAGATTTGGACTCATGACAGGTATCCCTTTACCATGGGTAGGAACCATATTATTTTAACAAGGAGCAACAAATGAATAGCACAATCCTGATCGTTGACGATGAATACTCAGGGCGTGAAACCCTGCAGTCTGTTTTGGAAGGCGAGGGCTACAACCTTATCATGGCAGAGAACGGCCCCCAGGCGATTGAAAAGGCAAAAGCCTTTTTGCCGGATGTCATCCTGCTGGATGTGATGATGCCCGGTATGACCGGCTTCGAAGTATGCGAACGGATCCGCAATGACCCACAGGTGGCAGAGATTCCCATCATTATTCTGACCGCCCTGGACGACCGCGAATCCCTCTTGACCGGGCTGAAAGCGGGCGCAGACGATTTCATCTCAAAACCATTTGACCGTTTTGAGTTGCGTGCCCGTCTTATCGGTATTACACGGCTCAACCGTTATCACAAGCTCGTGGAGGAACGTGCAAAACTGCAGCAGTCTCACGCCAAACTTCTGGAAGCCTACGAAGCAACCATAGAAGGCTGGTCACACGCCATGGACCTGCGCGACAGGGAAACGGAAGGTCACAGCCGCCGTGTAGCTGAATTGACTGTGAAAATGGCAAAAATGTTCGGCATGAAAGACCAGGATTTGGTTCATATCCGCCGTGGTGCATTCATACATGATATGGGCAAGCTTGGCGTCCCCGATGCCATATTGCAAAAACCTGCCGCGTTGACCGATCAGGAGTGGGAGATCATGCGTAAGCATCCACAACTTGCCCATGATATGCTGTACTCCATAGAATACCTGCGCCCGGCCATGGATATTCCTCTCAATCATCACGAGAAATGGGATGGTACCGGCTATCCACGCGGGCTCAAAAACGAAGAGATCCCCGTTGCGGCGCGTCTTTTCAGCGTTGTGGATGTCTGGGATGCGCTGACCAGCGACCGACCCTACCGCCCCGCCTGGAAGGAAGAGGATGCACTGGACTATATCCGTGAACAATCCGGCTTGCACTTTGACCCTCAGGTTGTGGATTTGTTCTTCAAAGTGATCGAGGAAAACTGAAACAATCGCATCAGCTCCAACCTCACCTGCCAGCGCTTGATGAGCGTTTTCTTCCCACAGCCTTCTCTACAGTAACGCCGCCAGTGATGGCGGCGTGTTATTATTAATCAGTGACCTTACGCAATGTCATTCTGAGCGGAGCGAAGAATCTCTGAAATTATCGTAGAGACCCTTCGCTTTGCTCACACCGTTCGTGCCGCGAGCACGTCGGTGCGAGACGGCATCGTCCCGATGTCCTTCGGGAGGGTGACATACTAAAAGACATAAACTGCGTAAGGTGAGTTAATCACAGTTGTTCAGGAGGTTTATGAGTATGAAAATGGATACGCGGATCGAACACGATTCTGTAGGGGATGTCCATGTCCCGGCCAGTGCCCTGTATGGCGCACAGACCCAACGTGCAGTTGAAAATTTTCGGATCTCCGGCCTGAAGCCAAGACCCGCCTTCATCTGGTCCATGGCGCTGATC
The DNA here is from genome assembly GCA_031389865.1 of Anaerolineales bacterium. Lineage (GTDB taxonomy): Bacteria > Chloroflexota > Anaerolineae > Anaerolineales > Villigracilaceae > Defluviilinea. Next base: position 17,080 of record JANMSY010000250.1, read on the forward strand.
AAACGCGCCGCAGCGGAAGTGAACCGTGACCTTGGTTTACTGGATGATGAACGCGCCAATGCGATTATGCAGGCCGCGCAGGAAGTCATGGATGGGAAGTGGAACGATCAATTTGTCGTTGACCCGTTCCAGGCGGGTGCAGGGACAAGCCATCATATGAACGTCAATGAGGTAATTGCCAACCGCGCCACACAGATGAGGGGCGGGAAGATCGGCGAATATCTTGTACACCCGAACGATCATGTCAACATGGCGCAGTCCACCAATGACACGATTCCAACTGCCATCCGTCTCGGGTGCTTATGGCGCACGGATGAACTATTGACCGTCCTTGACGAACTTGTGGACGCGTTGAATGGCAAAGCCACAGAGTTTGATGACATCGTCAAATCAGGCAGGACACATCTGCAGGATGCTGTGCCTGTCCGTTTGGGACAGGAGTTTGGTGCATATGCCCAGGCAATCAAGCGTGATGCGCAGCGTATACGCGACGCGGCTGAGGCGCTGAGTCGTTTGGGCATCGGCGGCACTGCCGTCGGGTCAGGTTTGAACGCCCACCCCGAGTATCACGAACGCATGGTGGAAAAGCTATCCGCGCTGAGCGGACTCCGCTTGCAGACATCCGACAACCTTTTTGAATCCATGCAGTCGATGGCGGACGCAGTTTCATTCTCGGCAGCACTGCGCACCCTGGCATTGACGCTGATCCGCATTGCGAACGATCTGCGCCTGCTGTCCTCCGGCCCCGCCACGGGATTGGACGAGATCCAATTTCCATCCCTGCAACCGGGCTCGAGCATCATGCCGGGCAAAGTGAACCCTGTCATGGCCGAAATGTTGAATATGGCGATGTTCCATGTGGTGGGATGTGATACAACAGTCGCACTCGCGGCACAGGCGGGACAACTGGAATTGAACGTGATGATGCCTGTCATTGCACACAGTCTTTTCGAAGCAATGCAGGTGACCATTGGTTCGGTACAGGCTTTTACACAAAATGCAGTGGTCGGGTTAAAAGCAAACCGTGAAAAAGCGGAGGGCTGGCTTTCAAGAAATGCAATCATCGTGACCGCGCTGAATCCGTTGATCGGGTATGCTCAGGGCGCGCAGCTTGTGAAAGAGTCGTTATCGAGAAATATTTCGATCCGCGATCTGATCACTGAAAAAACAAAGGCAGGGACTCTCAAACACCGTGATCATGAAAGCCCTGTAACGATGGATGAGGTGGAAGAAGTATTGGGAAACTTACGCCGCTTAACCGAAGGCGGGATTTTTTAGATAAAGTTATTCGCGCTGAGCGGAGGTGCGCTTTTTGCACCGTAGTCGAAGTGCACCTATCGATCTGTCCTTCGACTGCGCTTTGTTTCGATACAAGCGGGAAAACCACTCGCTCTACTCAACCAGCAGTTCCGCTCACACCGTTCGTGCCGCGAGCACGTCGGTGCGAGACGGCATCGTCCCGATACTTGCGCCGCCGCAAGTGCAGGTGTATCCTTCGGGAGGACGGAAGACCTTTTATAGTCATTTTACCCTTCCAATAAAAATAATGCCGGGTCTTCGATCAATTCCTTTATACGCACCAGGAACCGAACAGCCTCACTCCCATCCACGATACGGTGATCGTAGCTGAGCGCGGTATACATCATCGGGCGGATGAC
>JANMSY010000180.1:0-2986 GCA_031389865.1 Anaerolineales bacterium
GGTCCGGAGACCAGTGCACGGGGCGACGCTGGATCGCGATTCCCCTTGCGATCTCGATTTCGATCCCGGCCTGGCTCGCCCACGGCTTCGTCGACAGGAGTCTCGTCTCCGAAGCCGGGAAGATGGTCACCCAGGCATACTCCGGGGTCCGGCTACTGGCAGACTGGCGGAGTTACGAGGAGGGACTGACCTCGAACCACTGGAAGGCAATCGCGATGCTCCCTCCTGTCAGCGCGCTGTCGCTGGCAGAAGGCAGCCAGTTTGACCTAGCCTTTTTAGACATCAATCTGGCCGGATCGAATACTTTTGAGGTGGCCGCCATTCTGCGAAAGCTGAAGATACCCTTCATTTTTACAAGCGGATATGGAGCAGACGGCCTCATCGATGGCTATCGAGAGGCATGGCTATTGACCAAGCCGTTCGGTGTCAGGGAATTAGAGCGCACGATAGCACTCGCACTGCCAGGGGAGGCCTCAGATTGAACTAATGCCAATTGCGATCCAGCGCAACCGGCAGCTTTCGCTCATATACGCGACACAGGGATCAATTGCTGGTTACCATGTGTCCCGTGGACGGTTAACTGGGGCTTCATCGAATCCCATGGAATCATTGGTTACCAAATCGGTTGGACCGTGAGATTCAATCAAAGGCAACGCCAGTGCTGGCCATACCTTGGTCTCGAATTCTTCTGCGAACATTCTATGTTGCTCTGTGAGGTCAAACGCCTTCGATTTCCCCAGCACCTTTGGTCTAGATCCCTTTGGATCGATCATGCTCATGTATGAATTCCTTTTTGTTCGTAAATCGGTTAGCGACTTCAGACACAATCTGTATCCCAGGCATTAGTTCCACTGAAACGAACATGATTGGAGGTTAAGTTGCGTATGGACGGCGGCGACGACAACCAGGGTGGTGACGGCCAAACTCAAAGCAACTAATTGACTCCAATTGGGACAGGGCGAGGTCAACCGGCCTCGCCTTTTTATGCACAATAACCGGGGGCAGTTTGCATTAACCCTTGCCCACCCTCTCGTGCTAAAAGCAAAAATATGGAAAAGAGGCTGACAGCACTAGAAAGAGCTTTTGAGCTTGCTCGCTCGGGCAAATGCCTGGACGTGTCGGAGATTTTGAAACGGCTAAGGTCAGAGAGATACGACATAGCCCAGTTGGAGGGCGTGGCACTAAAAAAGCAGTTGATGGCATTAATTGAGGAGGCCAGGCGGACGCCTTGACCTGGCTATCAGAATAAATTCATGCGCAAACTGATCTACATCAGTGTGATGAATTTGCAACTTGATGTGCCCGCCTTGATTAAGACTTAACGAGCAATCCACCGGCCTTCATCGCGGCTGCAGAAGCCTCGCGTTGAGGTGGCCGTCCATCTCGTCGGTGGTTTTATCCAGCGCATTCCAGCTGTGGGCTAACTCATTCCAATATTCTCTCAGTCTCGCATCTTCAGTCATGGTGGCTTGATTGCGGCAGTAGTCGGCGCGTTCTCCATAAGTGATGGTTTCGTCAAACTTCATGGGGGTACCTTTCAGGGTTTGAGTGCACAACCTGCAGAAAGGTGGAAGGTTCCTCATGCTACTCGTTAATGCCGACCGTGGGGACAGAAAAATCCCTGCTACCGCAAAGGCTACTTTTCGGATCTTTTGCAGAAAAGGCTCCGCCATATGCGGTGACGGGGTCTGCTCGCCCTCATGCACACAAAGAATTTCTAGGAGTTTCTGCATTTCTACAGACTCCTCCCATTTGACAATCTCGTAACTTATCGCCAATTCTGATTGCAAGGTTTGGGAAGTTAAATTCGTGATGCGGAGCAATCCTAACCGACTAGGCACCTCGATAAAAAATATCCCGGACCCGTTAGGACCTCATCCCGCGAGCCCTGTATCCTCAATGCGCCACTTCTGGGGCTTAATGAGCGCCTATTGGCTTTCCGAAAGCTGGCGAGACGCTTGGGGACTTTCACTTGCCATCCTGCTCCTATCAGCGTTGTCCGCCCAGGCCAGCGTCTGGTTCGCTGTAACCTCAGGCGAACTTGTCAGCGGGATAGCCTACTTCCACCATCCAACAATGCCCACCACGCTCACGACGATGCTGACCACTGCCGCAACCCTTGCTGCCATTGCAATCGTGAAAGACGTTGGATTCACAGCGGTCCGCCATTTCTTTGCCACCACGCTGCACCGCAAGTGGCGTGAATGGCTCGATCAACGCTTTAATCAAGCACTCCTGGATCCCAATCATACGCATTTCCATCTACAGCAAATGGGTACTGACGCGGCCGGCTCGACTATCCCGGCCCCCGACAATATCGATCAACGTATCCAAGAATCGATCAAGGGTATGACCGGGGGTGCCCTGGGTCTCGCAATGGGGGTCTTGGGCGTGTTGCTGTCCCTAGGTTTTGTGGGTAGCAAACTCATCGAGACGTCGAGCGAGGTGAGAGGGCTCGAGTTTCTAGGAAGTTATGGCAGCGCGTCTTTGACTTTCGTGGCAATTGCGATTTATGTGCCGCTCAATACTTACATCGCAGCGAAGTTGGGCGCCATCCTCCAGCGTCTATCAGTGCGCATGCAATGGGCGGAAGGCAGCTACCGGCCCCAACGAATTTCGATACGCGCAGCAAGACCCTTTACTCGGTCTCACCGTTGAGCAGATAGAACTCTTGCATTCGAATGTGGATCGTCCATTTTTGGTGGCTGCAAAGCTAAGCTTTTTGCCAGGTGAGTGGATTTTAGTTGTTGGCAGGTCAGGGAGCGGTAAGACCTCGCTTATCAAGGCGATAAACGGCCTATGGGCACACGGACGGGGATCTATCCTGACGCCAAGTCACGTTAGAAGCCTGTATGCTACTCAAGACATCAAACTCCCAGCGGTTTCCTTAAAGGCCCTTGTGTGCCTCCCGGACTCAGTCGTCAAGCACCCGGACTGGCATCCGGCGGACCGTGTCGAGTCACACGCCCGGCACTTCCGCGCCGCT
>JANMSY010000194.1:0-2403 GCA_031389865.1 Anaerolineales bacterium
GCTATCGCCCTCGCAGCGACAGATGATCTACTCTCCAACCATCTTCCTAACCAGCCCCAGCACTTCGCCGGGTTCGGCATGCCGGTGCGTTCCAAGTTTCGAATACAACAACTGTCCATTGACAGTGACTTCAAAGCGCCCACCATCAGACGGAATCAGTTTGATCTCCTGGATCAAATGTTCATAATGCTTGAGTAATTCATCCGTCAGGCTCACGGCCCGACCTGTGTAGTGTCAGACCGCGCAGTAATCGATCTCGATATTCAACATAATCCCTCCGCAATTTGCGCCGATTATATCATTGGCTCATGCGGCAGCTCATGCAGGAATGCGGCAACAGCCTCATCGGCGGGCTGCGCCTTGATCTGTGACGCGGGACCCACTTGCCGCAACATCCCGTCCACGAACACAACAACGCGGTGACTCATCCTTGCCGCCTCATTCAAATTATGAGTCACGAAGACGGCAGTTCGATGGTCCTCCTTCAACAATGCGGATAAATCATCCATCAGCTTTGCGCGCGTCGGTGGATCAAGCGCTGAGAATGGCTCATCGAGCAACAACAACTCGGGTTCCAGCACAAATGCCCTCGCCAGGCTGACTCTCTGCGCCTCTCCCCCAGATAACCGACCTGCCCGCCGTTTCGCCAGCGATTCCACCCCCAGTTGTTTCATCCATTTCCCCGCGCGCTCATGCATCTCATCCCTGGATGCGCCGCGGAACTTCAGGCCCAGTGCCACATTTTGCTCGACGGTCATATCCATCAACAGCGGAGCTTGAAACACGAACGATATTTTTCTCCTATATTCAAGTTCATCCCATTGCTTCAGGGATTTGCCATCATACTCAATATCACCGTGTGACGGTTTGAGCAAACGTCCCAGCGCGAGCAGCAATGTACTCTTCCCGGCGCCGTTTGGGCCAATGACAGCCAGGGTCTCGCCGCGCGCAATCGAGAGGTGAGGGACGTCCAGCACAATGCGCTCATTGCGTTTGATCTGAAAGTCAGTGATTTCGATGAGATCGGTCATCAGCGCCGCGCTCCTCTTTGCTGGATCCACGTCAGCGCCAGATTGATCAAATAGGTGAGGACAAGCAGCAGCGTAGACAGAGCGAGCGCCTGCCCGAATTCGCCTTTGCTTGTCTCGAGGACAATGGCTGTTGTCAACACACGCGTCTGCCCACGGATGTTGCCGCCCACCATCATGGACGCGCCCACCTCCGAGATAACGGATCCAAACCCAGCCATAAGCGCGGCCAGAAGCGGCAGACGCGCCTCCCGCCACAGGTACCAGACCATTTGCCGGCGGGAGGCGCCGAGTCCCAAAAGCTGTTGTTGCAGGCGCGGGTCCAGGGCTTCGAGCGCAGCGGCAGTCAATCCAGTCACCACAGGCGCAGCGATGATCGTCTGCGCGATGATGATGGCGATGGGTGTATAGATGAGGCGCAGTCCTCCAAGTGGGCCGCTTCGCCATAACATCATGGCAACGACCAGACCCACCACCACAGGCGGCAGTGCCATACCCGTATTGATGATGCTGAGCATAAAGGAACGGCCGCGAAAATTCCCCAGTGCAAGCCAGGTGCCAAAAGGCAGACCGATCAACAGGCTGATGACCGTCGCGACAGCAGAGACCTGAATGGAAAGCAGTGTAATGTTGAAGATTTCGGTCATAGTGTGGACGCAAGTATACAAGTAGACAGGTACATTTGTATGCCTGTTGACTTGTTTATATTTGTCAATTTATTTATAGCTACAATCCCAGGTCTGAGTCGGTTTTATCTGCATCGGGAAAGAAAAACGGTTCACCAAATTGATCCATGCCAAACTCGGCGATGATCTTTTGTCCTTCGTCAGAGGTGATGAAGTCGGTAAAGGCTTTTGCACCCTCAAAATTTATACCCGGAAAATTCTCAGGGTTAACCGTGATGACATGATATACGTTCAGCAGAAACGGATCACCTTCGACGAGAATCTCCAAATCCACATTTGACTTATAGGCAAGGAAGGTGCCGCGGTCTGTCAGTGCATATCCACTTTTTTCTGAAGCGATCGAGAGCGTGGCACCCTGTCCCTGCCCTGTTTCGAGATACCAATCTTCGCCTGCGGGATTGAGCCCTGCATTCTCCCACAGAGCCAGCTCCTTGACATGAGTCCCGGAATCGTCGCCGCGCGAGACAAAAGTCACGCGTGACGCGGCAATTTTCTGCACCGCATCAACGGGATTATCGCCGCGAATTCCTACGGGGTCAGAGTCAGGTCCAACGATCACAAAGTCATTATGCATCACCAGGCGTCGGTCGATACCAAAACCGTTTGCAACGAATACCTTTTCTGCGTCTGGCGAGTGCAGCAGGATCACATCTGCATTTCCCTGTTCACCAAGTTTCAAAGCCTGCCCC
>JANMSY010000229.1:0-3947 GCA_031389865.1 Anaerolineales bacterium
CGAAGTAGGTATGGAACGTTGGATCGGCTGGGGCATCATTGCTAACAATCTGGCAACTATCGCCCAATTCTTGACCAAGCATCATCGCTATGTGCCTCTTATCGCATCATGAAAAGTGATTTCTTGGACACGAACTAGCTAAAGGCAAGCAGAAATTCGTTGAACAATGCAAGCGGAAGGATATCCACTGGTAGTTATTCTTCGGTCAAAGCTACAAGTATGCCGTCCTAAGAATCAGCACTTCTCCCCGAGTCAAACTAATGTTCGCCATTACTGTTCTGCACATTATAGGGGACATTGATAATCACAATCCCTTGCTGACGTTTGAGGTGATTGCGCAGGAGGTTAGCCGTGTTTGTATGCAATGCACCTGCCAGGCGGTTGGTTGAAATGAATTCAGGCACAATAATCGTGAGGGTTTCACCAGGCTGCCTGGCCTTCAAAATTTCAGCGATGTAATCCAATAAAGGTTCCAGGAAAAGGCGATACGGTGAATTCAGTACCACCAGGCGAACACCTTCGCCCCAGGTCTCCCATTTCCTACGCACCTTATTGGACTCTGTCGGTTCTATCGCCACATGTACTGCTGTAATATCATACGATAAGCGGCGTGCATAATGAAGCGCTTCCAATGATCCCTGGTGGATGCCACTAATGGGCACGATCACACGATGCCGAAGATTTTGGTGCAGCACGGGATTAAAGTTGCTGAGCGAAAGTCCTTTTGCCAGGTTCTTGTAGTGATGGTGGATGGAAAAGAAGACCGTGACCAATGTGGGGATCAGGATGATCACCACCCAGGCACCTTCCCTGAATTTGGTCACGGCAAAGACGATCATAACGATAGCGCTCGCCAGTGAGCCGATCCCATTGATAACAAGCTTCGTCTTCCATTTTGCGTCAAACCGCAGTGTGGACCCCAGTTGAGCGATCTCTTCACCTGCTTTGAGCTGTCCGCAGCGATGCCAGCGTTTTGCCATGCCAAGCTGCGAAAGCGTGAAGGAAAGGTACACACCGATCGCATACAGCGGGATCAATGAGGTCGTTTGTGCCTGAAAAATGATCACAAGAATGGATGCCACACTGCCGAGGGCAATAATACCGTTCGAAAACACGAGCCGGCTGCCGCGAAAAGTTAACTGACGCGGCAGGAAACCATCACCAGCGTGAAGAGCGGCAAGTCGGGGAAAGTCTGCAAAGGCAGTATTAGCCGCCATGATCAGGATCAATGTCGTCGAGCCCAGCAGGACAAGATAAAATAGACTGCCAGAGCCATAGACCACCCTGCCGATCTGGGAGAACCCTGTTTCGAGATGCGACGGCAACACGCCGATCTGGTTGGCAAGGTATGTCAATCCAAATAAGTTGATCCCAAGAATGATACTCATCCAGATCAGGGTGATGCCCGCATTGCGACTGCGAGGTTCATTGAACGCAGTGATGCCATTGCTGATTGCTACAACGCCTGTGATGAGATAGAGAGGTTTCATAAATTGTCATCCCGCAATCCATCGATGGCATGGATCAATCCGAGTGAAAGGGCAAGGAACAGGGCTGTTAGCCCAAGGAAAAAGAGATCATACATGGTGCCTCCAATGAGTCCAGTGTATTGTGTTGTTTGTCAAATTGGGGTCAAGATGAGATAGTGAGATATCAAGAAAATGTCAAAAACCGTTGAACGATTGGACAGAGAACTTTGTTTGGTTCAGACATGAATGTTCAGTTTTTAGTTAACTAATGGATCCCAAATAAATTAACGTAACCACTCTTGTACAAACCCGCCACTATTCCTACACATTGAACTTTCCAATCTCTGATGGTCCACTGTTTTCCCTTGCACAGAAAAGATACGCGGTACACCCATCGACTCCCCCTTTTGGCTAAGGTAAAGGTTACCGATCCGGTTACTGCTGTAAAGCTCCCATGGAGTGGAGAATCAATTGCCCCCACTTGTCTAAGTGGCGTCTGGTTCAAGGTTGAACCACAACATCCTGGCATTTAAGAATAACGCAGCCCATGCCCAAAGGGAAAGATTGGGTTTTCTGAGCCGTATGACATATGTGATCGTTGTTCGCGCACAGCCACCATGGAGGATGGCATCTCAAGCAGATACGCTCAAAATCACTTCTGCAGCACTTTGAATAACGCCGACACTTCTTCCCGGCCATAGCCCGAGTCCATGGCCTTCTGGAAGAGGCGCGCCGCGAACACGGGGAACTCGGCATGAATGTTGCTATCCTGAGCGTGCTGGGCGATTTGTTGTATGCCTGCGGCCCACAGTTCCAGCGGGGCAGATGTCTCCTGATAATTGCCTGAACGGATATTTTCGCACAACCATTTTTCGTAGCTCCTGCCCTGCTTATCCAGTACAGTAATATATTCTTCCAGCGAAATTCCTTCAGCCTGGCAAATCTGCACACTATGAAACAAGGACAAAAACATCCCATAGTAATGCATGAGGAAGACCATTTCCCAGGCAGAAGCGAGACCGATTGCCTCACCTTTGTAATCCAGATTGTTGGCCAGTTCCCGCAAGACCGGCGCGGCTTTTTGGAATGTGACTTCCCTGCCAGAGACGAGGATGTGGGCGTCGGGTGTTCCGATGGAGCTGGGACTTCCGGTAATCGCACAATCGAGGTATTCGGCTCCGCGCTCATGTGCCCATATTTCGCTCGAGCGGGCATCCTGTGGAGAGCCAGAGGTGAATTGAACCAACACCTTGCCAGAAAGATCTGTTCCAACTTCACCAAGGATGTGATTCGCCGCTGCATAGTTGGTCACACAGATGAGGGTGATCGGACTGGCCGTGAGCGCCACAGCTGCGTTTGGAGCCAGTATCGCACCTATTTCCACCAGATCATGAAGCCAGCGATGGGTGTTCCGGCAAGCTATCCACTTTCTGAAGCGGAACAACTTCAAGTTTCAGATTCGATCCGATCCGTTCTGCCGATCAAGCTGCGTACCACAGCGTTCGTTTTTGACATGTTCACGTCCAACACAGATATGGACCAACATCCGCAAGATTTTCCGATGGAGTCCATAAGTGTCCCGACCCTCGTCGTTCATGCCGTCGATGACCCGCTTGCAAGCTATGAAAATGCAAAAGTCCTGGCTGAGCGAATCCCGAACGCAAAGTTATTGTCCATTCCGAGCGGAGGACATTTATTATTAGGTTCGACTGAAATAGTTAGATCAGAGATCACCAAATTTCTGAATTTGCTCAAGTAGATAATTACATGAAGTAATCCATTTATTGATCATAGGGCAAGCTCCCGTGCGAATCTGAGGCCTCCAACGGTAATATCATCGGAAATGATACTGATCTCGTGGTCTAGGCGCGCAGACTGCGAACAGTAAGGTGTTGGCCGAATATAGCCCAGAGCAGTGCGATGTCCACCAGGAGTGGAAAAATAGCCCAGCCAGAAAACCAGATGACCTGTAGCACAATGGAGAGCACAGCACCGGCGACGATGATCCACGAGAACCACTGTCCGGGCACTAGCCAGCGCAGAAGAGCCGCTGCTGCAAGGAGAAAAAATATAGCTGATGTGATTGCTAGAATGGGAGTGAGCGTATTCAGCAGATCCCCTTGTATAACCGTGCGGGTTTCTCCAGCGAAGCATTTTGTTTTAGCGATTTGTGATACGGCTCCACATTCCATCCCAGGTTTGTTTACGGATTTGTGCAGATCGTGAGAGAAGCCCACTGGCAATTTTCCTTATACCGGTTGTGCCCCCGCTTTTAAATACTGCACTCCATGAATCACGTCCCACTTGTTTCCAATCCAGAGGAGGCATAACTTCCAATAAGAATCTATCCTAAAATTCAATGATCTTTCTGGATATGTCGTTGCGAACCGCCGCTTTTGTTCTTTGGCGGTGAAGCAATCTCCTTTTCATCAGGCAAAATCTAGTTTTTGGGAGATTGCTTCTCGAAGACTCGCAACG
>JANMSY010000344.1:0-4391 GCA_031389865.1 Anaerolineales bacterium
AAAAATAAAATGTCTGCCCCATGTGCTCGCGTGTGGCGAAGGCAGCAGTAGGGTCGATTTCCATTCCACAAACAGGATCTTTGATTTTCATAACTCGCCTTCTCTAATCTTATAGATATGAAGTGTATATATGTTTGACAACAGGGAACAGCGATGTTCAGCCTGATTCCATATAGGCAATTTTGCCTACAGCCTACCGGCCATGAAGTACCCACGCTAGACCAAATTGCCTGATGCAGTCTATATAGGCCAAATGGCTTACAGCGAAAAAGGCCGTATCCCTAAAATGCATTAGGGAGTGGCCGAATTGTTCCGTACATTGGGATTTTTATAGATGAAGGCGAAGTTGCTTGAGCTGGAAAAGTAAGATGTGTAACCTACTGATTTTTGTAGAAAGTAAGTCACGAAATGAGTTTGAAAATGCCTGAAATTACCCGTATTTTTGGGCTTTTGGGCGTTCAAGAATGTGACTTTCAATTTTCAAAAATCAGTAAGTATTCCGACTTGATTGCATCTGCCTCAGATGTAACATTCATACCACATATGCAATTTTTCTTTCATTGCCCTCAGGGTAGGAACAATTAAGATGGTGGCTTCGCGTTGCTGGCGTTCCGTACAAGCCAGACGATACCAAAAACTGCCACAACAACGAGTCCGACAGGGATCAGCCACATAAAGATCATCCCGATCCAACCTATGGGAGAGGGGGAGTATCCCCAATTATTCATCATGCCACCGGGTCCCATCATGCCCCATCCACGATAGCCCCAGCCGCCCATCATCATGCCTCCTCCAAACAGGAGTAAAAGGCCGACGATGCTTGAAACTCCAACGACCAACCAATTCACTTTTTTCATTTTGTTTTTCCTTTTATGGGTCAATCCGCTTCGTCAATCGCTTCCGCTTCTACATCAAGTAGTACCAACAGAGGGTGTGCTGAATGGCCTTTAAGCAGAGCATCAGCTAAATAGCCGCGGGGATACCTTCATCTTATAACAAACATTCTCGAGCCATATCCATCGACCGGGGAGTGTTTGCCTCCGCCACTTGGGGGAACAAAAAAACAGGCGACGAGAAATACCCCGTCACCTGTTTTTGCAGTTGAATACTATCGCAAATTATTGTCAACGTGGACGTGAATCTTCTGGGCCGAGGTTACGTGTTTCATGCAAATGTAACCATCGCCATTCTGGTCGGCGTCCGTACCGACATGCTGATGGTGATGCATATCATGCTCCATTGCCATTTCCAGTGCAAAGCCTGGCGCACAACTGCCAGATGGTTCGCCTGCCGCAAATGCTGCTGGAACGGCAAATTGAGAAAGAAATACAACCATTAAAAGCGCAAACATGAGTTTCTTAATCATGGGGTCTCCTTAAAGATGGTAAAGTTTTGGTAATTGTGTTCTTTGCCAAGATACTTTTGAGGTACCTTGTCGTCAGCTTTCTTGTGTCCGAGCGAGCATAAGTAGCAGGTCTGCCCTTTGTGTTCGGATTTTTCATCGTAGTTGCCATTTCACCTTTTTCAATAGCTGCATCTTGATTCTGTTTTGTTTGCTTGGAAGCGCTACCTCCATTCAGCGCTTTTCCAACTCAACTCTGAAGCTTGGCACTACCATTATTCTCCTTTGTGATAGTTATGGGGCTGTATACATTTTAAGCTTTTGCCTTCCCTGTTACAACCGCCACTTGGGGGAGGCTCCTATAGGCAGAATTGCCTATAGTAATAAACAAAGTGGCTCGTCTACGACACAGGCCACTTTGCAAAAAGAGGAAAGGAGCAATTTAGTGATGTTGCTCGTGTCCACTGCTCGAAGCACTTACATACTTTTCAGGCTCCTTATCGAAGGATTTCTTGCAGCCAAGCGAGCAAAAGTAGTAGGTTTGTCCTCTGTATTCCGATTGTCCAGCCGCGGTTGCGGGGTCAATATCCATGTGACATACGGGGTCGTGTACTGTATTTGCCATACGTTATCTCCTTTTCTGTATTTCGATTATCACATGATCAGACTGCATTGATGAGAGCAAAATTACTTGATGTGATATGCGTAATTTTGCCCATGCATACTACATGAGACGATTCTAATTGGCGCAGCTGCCGCCCTGATCGGGCGCTTGCTGCAGCAACCCCCTGGATTGAAGATCGGCATGAACCATTTTCGCACTGGATGCGGAAGACATGCTTTTGCCCACGATCAGCCTGGGGTCGGCCGCGGCAAAATCAATATTCTGAGTTGCGTTGAGGTAAAGTGCCGTCTCAAGAGTTTGCTGTGGGAACCAGTAGGCGTTGATGTATTTGGCGGCTTCAAACATCTGGTCGGCAGTGGCGTCTTGAGATGCCATGAGTTCCAGGATGCCCAGCATCGCCATCCCGTGGTTGCAGTCCGGGAAGTGTGTGGGATTATCACAGCAAGGACGGTAGACGCCATTTGCCACTTCTTCCACCCGTTTTTGCTGTTCTTCGGTCAGGGGGATAAGATCCATACTTGCATACAGCTCGGTGATAGGTTTGGTCGCCAGGCTCCAGCCGCCGGTGGAAGCAAAGTTTTCCACCTTGCCGTCACTGTTCTGGACCATCGGTCCCTCGGTTAGAATGACATTCCGGTTTGCCACTCCAACAGCCCAGAAAAAGTTCAACAGATAGTAAGCATTCTCTGAAGTGATGATAAGGTCCTGGTCATTTCCGTTTTTCAGAACATCAATCTGCTCGTCAGACAATGGACTGCCAGCATTCTGGTAGATCGCAGCAAACGCATCGTAGTTTATAACGCCGCTCGCAAGCAACTGCGGACCCAGGTCCCCATAGGAAACGGACAGGTTATAGCCGTCCTTCGGATTGATCTGCTCGTAAAGCGTGGTTGTTTCCACGTTGGTTGACGATTGTGAACCTTGCGCCTGGGTGGCAATGACTTTCGCTGAAGGAAGCCAACCACTTGCCATGACAACCACATAAACAGCAACCACCCCTATGGTGATCCAAGCGACCTGCGTAATTCGTCTGTTGATCACGCTCTCTGTTTGTGAGTCCTGGGAGTTTGCCATAATTTATCCTTTCAACTTGAACTCAACCAACCAGGTGAGTTTTAAATGCATCTGTCACGAATAACATTGAATATGGATTCTCTGTTATCCGTGACAGATTGATAAGAGCCCAATTGCCTGTTCTGAGTGAGCTACATTCTCATTGCCATGGGCAGCATGAACAGGTAGACATTCATGACCGTTAGGACAACCATCAAGGCGGCGTAGGGCACAAAGGTTCCCCAAACTTTGCCGCTCGGTTGGCTGTTCTTTGCAATGCGATAGGCAGTATAGAGGGAGCCAACGAAACCCAGTGCGAGCAGACCGTATTGCAACATCTGGATTGTTTCCGTACCAACAATTGCGGGAGACGCACCATGGACTTCCTGACCGAAGAGTGCCATGGCCGTGTACAGGATGGATTTGCCTTCCGCAAGGAGGTGGAAAAGATTATGGGCAATGTGGCCCGCCACATCCAGAGCGATGATGGCATATCCGAAGCGGGCAAAGTTTTCCACAAGAGTTGCCTTATTGAATTTGCCGGCGATCCAGGATGTGAGACCGAGTAATGCTACCGGGATGATGATCGAGATGGCAAACGTAATGCTGAAGGTGATGGCGTAATTGGTGGTTCCTACGGCGCGCTCAAGCCACTGCAGCATCCCGCCCCACACTTCCAGCATGGTGATATTCTGAACAAAGACGATGCCCATGATGACAGCTGACAAAAACGCCTCTTCCATCTTGGGCTTGCGGATGAACCATAGTTCTCGGGTGGGTGGGCGGATGGTCAGCTGGATGGAGTCGTTCGGGCAGTTCTTGATGCAGTCTGCACAGATCACGCAATTGGCATTGGATGTCATGTTCTTTGGGAACTCGAACATGGGACAGCCGGGTGCCTTCTCGGTGCCCTTGTAGCACGAAGCCGATGTGCAGGTGGCACAGATCTCGGGTGTGCCGCGCAACGCCAGCATACCGGTGCGCGAATAGTTGCCGGCCAGTCCACCCAGGAAACAGATATGGCGGCAGAAGGTGCGGCGTTCAAAGAAAGAACCTGAGGCAATAACGCCGGTCGTGAGGGTCAACATGAGGATGCCTGATCCATAAGGATTTTCCACCACTCCCCAGACATGATCGCTCCATGTGATCAGGATGAAAAATGCATCGATGATCCAGATACCGTACTTCTTCAGGAAGCGGGGCACTGGACGGTTGTTGCCGACAAATTTTTGTACCAGGTCGTTGATGGTAGCGAACGGGCAGATCGCGCACCAGAAACGACCCAAAAACATAAAGATGATCGGGATGAGCGGCCACCAGAGGACCCAGGTCAGGGCGGTGCCGAGATTATCGTGAGCCGATTCAGGCCCA
>JANMSY010000358.1:0-4552 GCA_031389865.1 Anaerolineales bacterium
CAAATTTTCAGGCGGGGTCTGGCTCATGAGGGTCGGGGCATACGTTGTCAGCAGGTCACCAATGTCCATCAGACCGCCAGTTGCAACCGCGGTCGGGAAGGGAATGAAGGAGCCCAAAGACATAACGTCACAAGCATCACCCGAATTGAGAATCAAGCTGACCTTGGTTTGAGCATCTGTAAAGCTCAGGGGATGAAGCTTGACCTTCGCACCAATTTGCTTGACCAGGATCTCATTAGCCGCGTCTTCAACCGCCGCTAAATCATCGGGGTTGTACGAGAGCATAATGTAGTAAAAATCCAGTGTGGGCAAATCCTGAGCAACGGCTACAGTTGGCGCTTCAGTCACGGCAGGCGCTTCAGTCACGGCAGGTGTTGCAGGGGCTCCGCAGGCCGCAAGCACCATGCTGGCGATAACCAGAAGCGTTAGTATATTAAATAAGCGTTTCATTTTCATACTCCTTCGAAATAGTTATGGATTTTTTGATACGACTATTATGAGGATCGGATAGCTATGTCGGCGTCACCTCCTTGATTTTTCGGATTGAAATATTCGTTTAATCGCATAATCAGGGTCCTTTGGTCAATCACCCTTGATACTGCCCAGAGTAATTCCACGTACAAAATACTTTTGCACAAAGAGGAATGCAAAAAACACCGGCACAATCGCGATCACTGCCATGGCCATTGTGACAGAGAGATGCGGCACAGGTGCGCCAGTTTGGACGGTTAATTCGTTGAGCATCTGCGTATTGACGAGCAGTTTGTACAGCGTGAATTGCAATGGATACAGGCGCTGGTTCTCAATAAACAGCAGTGCTTGATACATATCATTCCAGTATTGCAACATGGTGAACAAGCCGACCGTTGCCAACGCAGGTGTAGACAGAGGCACGACGATCTGAAAAAAAATGCGCCACTCACCTGCACCATCCAAACGGGCAGCATCAAACAAGTCCCTTGGAAGGGTCAGAAAATATGTGCGTAGCAACAACACGAAAAAGGGTGATACCAAGTAGGGCAGAATCAAAGCCCACAGGGAGTCTTTTAGGCCCAGCACTCGGCTCATGTTGATGTAGTATGGAACTAATCCGCCGTTGAACAGCATGGTGAAGAACACAATGAACGTAAGGACCGAACGCAGCTTGAAATTCCGCTGCGAAAGCACATAAGCCAGTCGCGCCATAATGATCACGCCCACAACCGTACCGATAGCAGTTACAACAATAGATACCCCATAGGAATTTACCAACATCGAGGGATCATTTCCCAACCATTGATATGCTTCCAAGCTGAATTTCGGCGGGATAAGTTCGTAGCCGGAGTTCACCAATGTCGCTTCTTCCGTGAACGACGCCGAAACAATCATTAAGAGTGGGACGAGCCAGGTAAGACAGATAACGCCGATAAATACTAGAATTAAGGTATGGACTATATTGGTATGGGTTTTATGATTAAGGGAAATCATAGTGTTGGCTCTCCTATTTCTAGAACAAGGCCTGTTCCTTATCGATCCGGCGAACTAAAGCGTTGGCGACCAGTACCAAAATCAGTCCCATGACAGCCTGAAAAAAGCCGGCAGCAGATGCCAGGTTGTAATTGCCTAAAGCAGCCAGAGAGCGATATACGAAAGTATCAATTACATTGACGGTAGAAAGCAATAGACTCGCATCGCGTGTTACGTTATAGATGAAATCGAAGTTGGCGAAGAAGATACGTCCAATTGCCAGTAGCACGTTAATAATCACCAGTGGCTGGATAAGCGGCAAGGTGAGATAACGAATTTCCTGAAGTTTATTGGCTCCATCAATACGGGCAGCCTCGTAATATTCTTGATTGATGCTTAGCATCCCTGCCAAGTAAATAATCGTAAAATAGCCCAAACCTTTCCAAACACTCAGGAAAACCAGGATCCAATACCAATGTTTAGGTTCCGCATACCAATTGACCGGATCATGCCCAAACGACATGAGGATCGTATTAACATAACCTGTATCGGAATTCAAAAAGGCAAAGGTAAAATAACCAGCCAACACCCAGGATACGAAGTGCGGGAAGAACAGTATGGATTGATAAACTTTGGCCAATTTGGTGTGATACACCTCATTCAATAACACTGCCATTGTGATTGAACACACCTGTGCTGCGATGATAAAAAGTGTATTCAGCACCAGTGTATTACGGATGATTTTCCAGGCAATTCCTGAATTGAAGAGGAACTGGAAATTATCCAGACCAACCCAAGTACTGCCCCAGATGCCTTGCGCAGCCTTGTAATTCTTGAAAGCCAGAACTACACCTGGCATTGGCATGTAGCTGACGATAAATACCACTACCAGCCCAGGAAGTGCCATCAGGAGGAGTGTTCTATTCTTACGGAGATCGTAAAACAGGCTGCTTAGGAGGTCGCGAACCCATGTCACAAAACCAACTTTGTGGGATGCGACTCGCGGTACGCTGGTTAAAGTAGATGCTGGATTGGACGAGGCATTCAGAGATGTTTTATGGTTTTTCATAAATTTACGATGTATGGCTGGAATTTGCTGAACAAACGACCGTATTAAACCGAACACTGATAACCCCATAATATCGGAATCAAAGCGGTTTGTACTTGTTATTTAATGTATAACGATTGACTTTTTTCTTTCACATTGCGGGTAAACAATGTACAGTTTTCAACTATTGATGTCTTCGTCGGAAATACTGACCGGGTGTGTAACCTGTATGGCGTTTGAATAAACGGCTGTAATAGCTAGGGTCATAACCCAGCGCCACACTGACATCCATGACCGACATGCGCGTGTGAGCAAGGTAATTTTTGGCCCGTTCGATCCGAAGGTTGATAAGGTATTCAACCGGACTACGCCCCACTTGCTCGGCAAAGACGATGCCAAAATAGGTAGGGTTGAGCGCTACAGCCTGCGCAACGTCGACGATGCCAATGGGCGCTTCGAGATTTTCCTGCATAAAGTCGATTGCGCGGCGCACAATATCATGCCGATCAGCACGGCGACGATTGATGGCAACGTTGCGCACATCGTCTAATTCACGTTCCAGTGAAAAATTGCGATGTGCGAGATTTGCAATGGAATTAGCGATCATCCCCATTAAAGTCGCTGCTCCTTCCAACTGCTCCAGTGACATATGGGGAGAACGCTCGACCGCATTCAGGTAATCCAGCCAGGGAATGGCGTGATCATCAGCATAATGCCGATGCCACGGCTGGTCAAAATGATCTCTAATAATGACAGGATGGCTGCTAATTTCTCCCAACACTTGCTGGTCAACAATAATTGGTGCGATAGCCCACCCAATTGTGTTATGAAAGCTAATTTGAACGCGAGGTTCTTTCATCTCAATTGGGTGTTCTGTGTCCGGATTTTCAATGCGATTCCAGTTATCCCAGTTATCCCAACCTAGGGAAGCACCCAGCAGTTGCCACAGCTCTGGCTCCCCCTGATAATTACGGCTGATACGTTTCCACCATCGGGCATAATGTTCTGGGTCAAGATAGTGATCCATATAAGCCACGCTGACAGCCAAACCTGTCAGCTTAACCATGCTTTCAGACAAATCCCAGATGGCTTGCGGCTGAATGAGACGAAAAATATAAGGCACAGGTGGAGTAGGAAGCGAAATCGGATTCCAGCGTGAGAGATCGCGATGAAATACAGCAAGATACGCTAGTGAGGTAAACTGTGCCAAACCTCCGGGCTGCCCAATCAGCCGAACCGCAATGGTTGAGACCTCATTAAAGGTCAAAGCATGCGGTTCATAGGGACGGCGACCATGTGGTTCATCGTCAAAATGATAAGCAGGCATAATTTCTAAACCACGCACCGGTTGCCATTTACCTTCCTGTCCATCCCAAAACTCGACATTTAAGGACGTCCACCAACCGCCGTCTCGGTTAGGACATTCCATTGTCATTTCGATGCAGTTACATAGGATTGGCTCAGGGAAATGAATAGCATACCAGTCTTGACCGTTTGCACAATTGTGACCATCATAAGTGTCATACGTTTTGTCACGATAGCGAATGAATGCAGAGAGGGGCTGACCTTCAAGCAATGCTGGCGGGTCGGATAACAGGACGTTAGGGTCACGCGATGCTTTGCCAGTGGGATGATTGACCGAGGCCACTACATAAACTCCGAAGCGCAGTGCCAGATTTTCTTCTGGTTGATATTCCATCTGTATCTCCTATAATACTGAGTTTAGAAGAAGATTGATTGACCTGTCAGGGCTGATTCATATGCCGCAAAAATCAGTTTTACGGTTTTAAAATTGTCATCTCCGTTGGTTTCAGCCGTCTTTTCGCCCTTCAAGTGCTTGAGCAAATCGGCCTGACAGGCCACGATACTGGAGTGTACCAAATCATAAGCAGGGTCCGCCCATTGATAATGCTGTGGAACGAACTGCTGTATGCAGGTGCCCTTCAAAGTTGTCTCGCGTACTTTGTAATCTGGCCCAAGTTCCAGAAATCCTTGATCGCCTTCGACATAAACGTATGTCTGCGGAAAATGCTCGATTTCGGTACGGCTCGCATAGCT
>JANMSY010000285.1:0-1641 GCA_031389865.1 Anaerolineales bacterium
CCGGTCAGGTTTTGGGCATCCACGCCCAGACCCACTTTCCGTTTGCCACGTCGATAAAATTCGTTGAACGAATGACGCAGGAGGGCAAGCCCAAGTCCGCGTTTTCGCCAGGGACGGCGTACACCCAGAGTACCCACCCAGCCCATGTCCGCGTCTTCAAAGGAATTCGGGCGGCACAGGTTAATGCCGGCAATTTCCCCGGAGGATCCATCCGTTGCGAGGAACATCAAGGCGGGATCGGATGTTTCATCTTCCCAGAAATGCTTGAAGCGTTTCAGGCCCTCTTCAAAAGGCTGGTCAACAAAGCCGAAATGGTCACGGAAGGAGTCGGTCTGGGCTCGATAGACAACTTCAGCATCAGTCTGAAGATTGTAGGTGCGGAGAGTAATGCCTTCGGGAAATACCGCTTCGGGTGCCGGCCCGTCCATTTCAATGAGCATTTGATAGAAACTGCGGATGTAGTGATAACCCAAATCCTCCAAAAGCTTCTTTGGTTTTTCTGCTTCGCGGTATGTGCCAGCATGTGGCGCAAAGCGAAGATCGGCGGCCAGATTTGGAAGTGCCTGCAAAACGCGCCCTTCTGCCCATTTCATCAGCCATGTGCCGATTCCCTTGTCTTCGTAATCGGGATCCACGCGCCCCCATATCCATGGGTGCACAGGGGGCTTGGCAGTTGTCCATGCTTCAATATAGCCGGCCAATTGTCCGTTCGGTGCAAAGACGACGCGCATATCCTGCTCCATGTCGAACCCTGGTGATTTCATGTCATTGCGGAGAGCATTGAGGTCTGTAAGTTCATCGCGTCCTATCACTACATGGGACCAACGATTGAAAAGCGCCATTGCCAATTCAAGATCGTCCATTGTTGCGCCACGGGCGGTGAAGCCTTCGGGCAATTCAACGATATTTTCTTTTTGGATTTGTGTGTTCATTTTTTTCCTTTCTTGGCACTGAAACACAGAGTCACAGAGATTCTTAATTATTTTTCTACCCTTTCAGGCACACGTCAGAGTCTCGGTGTCGATTAATTATTCTTCGTCAAAATCACGTCCCGCGCGCAGTTCCTTTTCGTAGGTGACGAATTCACTGGCGGCGTACATGCCCACTTTTTGATACAGGCGTGTTGCGCCGCTGGGATTCTGCGCGTCCACGCCGAGACCAATGGTCTTTGTGCCGCGCTTGTAAAATTCACCTAATGATTGAAGGAGCAGCGCCTCCCCAAGTCCGCGTTTGCGCCAGGAGCGGCGGACTCCCAGCATGCGGATCCAGCCGATACCCATGCGATAGCGGTTCAGTGAAAAGCCGGCAACTTCATCTCCATCCCACGCAACAGGCCAGAGGGTCGGGTCGGATTCGGGGTCGTCGAACCGGCTGCGCTTCCATTCTTCCAGAGTCACATCATGGCTGCCCCAGTGATCGCGAAACGATTCATTCTGTGCCTGCCAGACTTTGAGGTCATGTTCCCCTTTGATAAAGGGACGCAGCTCGATTCCCTCAGGAAACGTTGGCTCTGCAGGCGGTCCATCCAGGACGATTTCCATCCGCCAGTGATAGCGCATGGGATGATAGCCTTCATTCTTATGAAGATCATGGCTGGATGGGTCACGGTTGTCAATAATGCTTCGCAGGAAGACGCGCACG
>JANMSY010000375.1:0-2166 GCA_031389865.1 Anaerolineales bacterium
GCTGCGCCTTGCTGCCATCTGGCGAAGAACATCAAGTAAGCGCGGACGGTATCTGCACCATAACGTTTCACCAGCACATCGGGCGCCACCACATTGCCGCGGCTCTTGGACATTTTGCTATTATCCTGCGCCAGCACCATACCCTGATTGCGCAATTGCATCATCGGCTCGCCGCCTTCGGTAATGCCCATATCACGCAGGGCCTTATGGAAAAATCTTGTGTATAGCAGATGCATGGTGGCATGTTCGCTTCCGCCGGTATAAGTATCGACTGGCATCCAGTAGTTATATTCAGCGTCATCGAACGGGCCCTTATCGTAATGCGGACTCAGATAACGCAGGTGATACCACGATGAACACATGAAGGTATCCATCGTGTCCGTTTCGCGGATGGCAGGCTCACCACCGATCGGGCAGGTTGTGTGCTTCCAGGTGGGGTGAAATTTCAACGGCGATTCGCCTGTTGGTTTCCATTCTACATCCTCGGGCAGCAACACGGGCAGTTGATCTTCAGGCACAGGATTCCATCCATGCGTTTCGCAGTAAACCATGGGGATCGGCGCGCCCCAATAACGTTGACGCGAAATCAGCCAATCGCGATAACGATAATTAACACTATATTTGCCGATGCCTTTTTGTTCCAGCCATTCGATTACAGCTTTGATGGCCGGGTTCTTCATGCCCTTATCGTTCGTTGCGCGCGTACCATTGAACGGACCACTATTGATCATCACACCTTCATGCTCGTAGGCGGTTTCCATTGTATCGCCGTTCAATTCAACACCTGCGGGCTGGATCACGGGAATCACTTTCAATCCGTATTTGCGCGCAAACGCAAAGTCACGTTCATCGTGCGCGGGGACAGCCATAATTGCACCTGTGCCATAGGACATCAATACATAATCCGCCACCCAGATGGGGATACGTTCATTATTGACCGGGTTGACCGCATAACCGCCGGTGAACACGCCGGTCTTGTCCTTGTCCTTCGCTTCACGCTGGATGTCGGTCTGGCGCGCCGCCTGAGCCTTATACTCACTGACAGCGGATTTATTGTCGGGTGTGGTGATCTTCTCCACCAATGGATGTTCAGGCGAGAAGACCATGAAGGTTGCTCCCCACAAAGTGTCTGGACGGGTGGTAAATACAGTAACCAGTGATCGGTGATCAGTGTTCGACTCATTACCATCCACTGATAACTGATTACTAATGACTGGAAACTGCACTTCCGCGCCTTCACTGCGACCGATCCAATTGGTCTGTGACACCCTGATGGAGTCGGGCCAGTCAATGTCTTCAAAGTGCAACAGTTCATCTGCATATTTTGTGGCTTTAAAGAACCATTGATCCAGTTCCTTTTTAATGACGGGCGTACCACAGCGATCACAGACACGATCTTCCCCTTTGACCTGTTCGCGCGCCAGCGTTGTATTGTCCTTCGGGCACCAGTCCACGGCGGCTCTTTTGCGATACGCCAACCCGTGCTTGTATAACTGAATGAAGAACCATTCAGTCCATTTGTAATATTCAGGGTCAGCTGAAACGACTTCGCGTTCCCAATCGAACATGGCGCCCATCGATCTCATCTGTGTGCGCATGCGTTCAATATTCTCGAAGGTGCGTTTCATCGGATGGACACCGTCCCTGATGGCTGCGTTTTCGGCAGGCAGACCGAACGCATCGAAGCCCATTGGGAATAACACGTTATATCCCTGCATCCGTTTGAATCGAGCGCGCGCGTCAGGCGGAGTCATCGAAAACCAGTGACCAATGTGCAGGTCACCACTGGGATAAGGCAGCATCGTCAAGGCGTAATGCTTTGGCCGGCTCTCATCGATCACAGAGCGATACAGTTGATCCTCTTCCCATTTCTTCTGCCACTTCGGCTCGAAGGCCTGGGGGTTGAAAGACTTATCTGTCATTTCGGTTGTAGTCTTTTTAGAGACAGCTTTTTTTCTGGTAGTGGATTTCTTTTTTTCCACGGATTGCTCTTTTGTTGTAGTCATTCTTTCCTCATTTGTGTAAGTTCCAAGTTCCACGTTTCACGCGTTGTTTTATCTGACAGCAAGGAGACGCGGAAGAAGAGGCCCCTGTTTCCAGAAGATATAGTTGATTCGAATTTTCATGCGAGCCTCCTTTTCAATTTCTGGAGTCGTGGAGCTCGCT
>JANMSY010000494.1:0-3496 GCA_031389865.1 Anaerolineales bacterium
CGAAGCCTTCAAATCCCCGTGCACCGATATTCCAAATGATACGGTTGTTTCCTTTGGGAGCATCAATTCCATCCCCCTGCAATCCTCCCAATTGGAAGTCATCCACAGCGACCTGACGCTGTCCGATAAGGCATTTGCGGACTTTGTTAAACCGTTGCTGCAGAAAACAGCAGGCTCGTTTATCTCCTCGCCGAATCCTGCTCCCGTTGCACCAGCCAATTCTCCCCTCAACTTTACGCGCGTCTACACGGGCCGCGTGGACCCCGGCGGCTCGACCGAACTCACCATCAATATTGAGCCCGATGTTACCGTCGCGTCATTTGCGTTGTATGATGCATCACGATCAGTGACTACCATCGTACGCGGCGCGAGCGGGAACATCATCGAGCTCAGCGCGGAAACAAACGGATTTATTCGCATTGACGATCCATCTTCATTATTTTATCTTGGCTATGGATTCCAGAACCC
This sequence comes from Anaerolineales bacterium, assembly GCA_031389865.1. Taxonomy (GTDB): domain Bacteria; phylum Chloroflexota; class Anaerolineae; order Anaerolineales; family Villigracilaceae; genus Defluviilinea. The sequence goes on from JANMSY010000494.1 coordinate 469, forward strand.
GCGTCCGGGCCCGTGGAAGGTCACTGTACAGGCAACCGAATCCACGCCTGCAACCGGCACAGACTTTGCCATCTCGGTCTATTTTGTGGGAGGCGCAACGCTTGAAGCGGTATCAAGCACTCTGGTCCCGCAATTGAGTGAAAATGTGGAACTCGCTGCCAGCGTATCGCTAAACGGTCAACCCCTGGAGATCACACAGGCGCAGGCTATCATCCGTGACCCTGATGGGCAAATGGAAACACTCGACCTCTCCAACGGTAAAAATGTTTCCGCCACATGGGCACCCCGCCGCGCAGGTACACACGCAGTGGATATTGTTGTCACAGCGTTGGCGCCTGACGGTTCGTCCATCGAACGCACAGATTTCCTGGCTATCGAAGTTCAACCAGGCCTCAGCACGGGACGCATCACTCTGAATCTGGTGCTTGTGATCGCTGCTGTCCTGCTGGTCATTGCACTGCTCTTGTTTCTGATCGTCAGAGGTGCAGGCAGGCTGGCTCGAAAAACACGCAGCAATTGAGCGATTCATAATAGAATATGGAAATGATACGTTAAAAGTAATAAGGTCTGTATAGCGGGGCGGACAATCTTTTTGTGTACTGAGGAGATCGTATGCGCCAATCCATGCTCACGAATGAACAAACCCAGTTTCTGCGCGAGGAAAAGGAAGCGCTGGCAGAAATTCGACTCGCGATGGCAGATATCGATGTGCCGCGCGAAGCGCTGAAGACTCTGCAGGATGCCATCCTGCAGTTGGATGAGCTGTTCCTGCTGGTGGTTGTAGGCGAATTCAATGCCGGCAAGAGCGCGCTCGTAAATGCGTTGATGGGTGAAAAAGTGCTGATGGAGGGCGCAACACCCACTACTTCGCGCGTCACCCTGGTGAAGTGGGGGGAGCAGGCCGCCGAGCAAGTGGTGGACGAGAATTTTGCCATATATACCCATCCGTTGCCGCTATTGAAGGAGTTGAACATTGTCGATACACCGGGTACCAATGCGGTCATCCGTTATCATGAACGGCTGACCAATGAGTTTGTGCCTCGCAGCGACCTGGTGCTGTTCACCACCTCCGCTGATCATCCCCTTACAGAGAGTGAGCGGCAATTCCTGCAGCGGATCCTGACCTGGGGCAAGAAGGTCGTTTTCGCACTGAACAAAGCGGACATTATCGAGGATGAATCCGCTCTCGCGGAAGTACGTTCATTTGTCCTCAAACACGCCACCGCCGTCCTGGGAGACACGCCCGAGTTTTTCCCGGTCTCAGCCCGGCTGGCGCAGCGAGCTCTGGCTGAGCCGGATGCGGAACAGCGTCAACGGTTGCGTTCCGCCAGCGGTGTGGAAGCATTGGAACAATACATCACCTCCACGCTTGATGATTCGACACGGCTCCAATTAAAGTTCGGCAATCCCCTGGGTGTTGCAGAGAATTTGATCGCGCAAGCCACGCAGGTAACCCAGACTCAAGCGGAGGATCTAAAAGAGGATCTTCAGACTGCCACAGCGTTGGAGAACACCATCAAGGACTATGAGCGTGACCTGCAAAATGAATTGAGGCCGCGGCTGGCCGAAGTGGAGAATATCCTGCACCGGCTTGAGCAGCGCGGGTTGGACTTCTTCGACACCACCCTGCGCCTGACCAACATCCAGGAATTGATTCGCGGCGATAAGGTTCGGGGTGAATTTGAAAAGCGCGTGCTGACGGATGTGCCTCGACAAATCGAGGAACAGGTTCAGCGCCTGATCGATTGGCTGGTGCAAAAGGATCTGCAGGAGTGGCAGCGGGTCATGACGTATGTGCAGCGACGCAGGGCTCTGCATGCAGAGCACATTGTAGGTGAAGGATTGGAGCCGCGCGAAATGCGCCGTCGTGAGTTGATCGATAGCATGGGAAAGACCGTGCAGCGTATTGTCGAGACGTATGACCGTGATAAGGAAGCAAGCGAGCTGGCGTCTCACGTCGAGAGCGCGGTGGCAGGGATGGCGCTGCTAGAGATGGGTGCTGTGGGCCTTGGCGCAGTGGTCACGGCCGCGGTGTTATCTTCCGCTCTCGATGTGACAGGTATCCTTGCTGCAGGCACGATGGCGATCCTCGGCTTTTTTGTAATCCCCTACAAACGGAAACAGGCCAAGGATAATTTCAAAGAGAAGATGACAAGTCTGCGTTCACGATTGCTTGACACGCTGACAACCCAGTTTACCGGTGAGGCCGCAAACGCAGTCAACCGTCTGAAGGATGGTGTACTTCCCTATGCTCGCTATGTGCGTGCAGAACACGAGCGTATCGATAAGAGTGAGACCATCCTGGCTGGGTTGCGTCAACGACTCTCATCGCTGCGGGCACGCAGCCAGGCCGTCGTAGGAAAGTAATATTTCTTGCCTGCTTTCCACTTAAAAACGGGAGCCCTGAAAATCAAAGGATTTTCAGGGCTCCCGGCGTTCTATCTAAAATGTTACGGTGTCGGTGTCGGGGTATCGACTATTGTTGAAGATGTATCGGTACTGATCGCAATGCCGCCTGGCGTGGCTGTCGAGATGTCGGTTCCAGGCGCAGTGTTATTCGTTCGCGTGAGAGGGCAAGCCAACAGGTCTACCGGGAAATCTGTACAGGTGCCGTCATTGGGACAGATCTTGAGCGTAATGGGCGTCAACTCGGGTCCGCTGCAAAGCACAACCTGCATGCCATCATTCACCTCTACCGTGGAACAATTGGTCACGTTGTCGGTTGTGGCTGGAGACACAACTTCAAAGGTTGCAGTATCCGGGAGGACCAGCAGGGCATGCGCTATGGTATCCACACAGAACTGACATTCCACCAGAACAATGTCCGCGCCGGTGACAGGAATGCCCGCGGTTTGAGTTGTGCCTGCTGCAGCAGCGCCGTCAGTAGCTGCTGTTGTTGGTGTTTCACTGCCTCCAGTGTCTGTTCCGGCTGTTATTATGGTTTCTGTTCCCGCGATTTGGGTGGTATCGGCAGTGCCGCCCAGTGGGGTACTGGTCAGATCTCCATCTTCAGGAGGAAATGATGTTC
>JANMSY010000507.1:0-4510 GCA_031389865.1 Anaerolineales bacterium
TACGACACCCTGGAAGAATTGGACGTAATAAAAAGAAAAGCCCTGCTTTCCATGGCTGTTTTCATCGGGAAGACAAGGCTGATCGATAATTTGGTATTGAGATAGGCCCCACCCATCCTTCAAACACCATTTTCCTTGAAAATGGAGAGGGAAGTGCCTACGGGCCCCATTTCATTTGCCACATGAAGTCAGCCAGCTTAACGCCCGGTCTTCCATCCACGTAGGCAATTGACGCCACCCCTCCCTGATATACACTATCAACCGCTGCGTCCACTACTATGACGAAGCTTGCATCCGGGGCCCATAAGGCTTCATTCATTACATTGAAGGTATTACTGTTGATCACTGTGCGATCTATCACTCCATCCGCTGCAGAGCGGACCAGTTGCAGCGGTACACGCGTGTTGTACTCCTGGTCTGACGAATGAAAGAAGTAATACAGCTGACCATCGGGGGCAAGATAGGCTTTACCGGCGTAACTGAATACATCTGTCTCGTAGCTGCTCGAGATCAGTGTCGTTACCACTCCCGTTGCAGGGTCTACTCTCCATAAGCCAGAGTTGAACATGCCAATCGCAGGATTGGCCGAATAAAAGCTCAGGCTGTCGGCAGACCACTGGGTTTGATCACAGCAGATCAACATCTTTCCCATATAAACAGAGAGACACAGAGATGACATCCCGGTGTCTCTACCTCAGGTGTTATTAACTCACCTTAATGTTGATTTTGTTCCAGTTAGACCTGTTCGAATCGCTCCACAGGGACCACAAAAAGCGTGGCACGCTTCTCGCCCGAAGGCAGGGGGGTCAGTTTTGTACGGATCAGTTCAAGCGCCCCATCTACACGCTCATCGCGCACACCCAGCAGAAGGGTAGCCACACCACTGCGCAGGAATCCGCCGGTGGATGCGACGCGGGTCACGCGGTATTGCGCTGACGTAAGGTCCTGTGTAATTGCATCCGAGTCATGATCCTTAAGGATCAATATAATCATTTTCATACTGCACACTCCTGCTTAGAGTTCTTCAAAGTGTTCGACAGGCAACGCAAAAACGGTCGCGCCCCCCACGGTAACGGGGACAGGCGTCGGCATCGGGAGAGGCGACCCTTCCAGAGGCAGGGTCAAATATTCAATGCGCTGACGGCAGGATTCCTCCAGCGATTTGATGGCGGCTTCCTCCTTGCCGGGGCGCAAGCCAATTAGCAGCGTGGCGTTGCGCCGTCCCAGAAATCCGCCGGCGCTTGAAAGATAAACGACGGGCAGGCCAAGCTGTGTCAGTGCACGCGTGGCAGTATCTTGATCCTGCTCCTGCACCACTGCGAGTAATAACAAATGAATTGAAGTATTCATAGGCGCCTCTTTTATAACTTCATCTTATCAGAAGTCTTTACCAGATTCAACCCGAATTCAATTATCGTCCTACATCTCAGGCCAGGATAAATCCTCCTGCATCAGGGAGGAATCAACTTCATCCACAAGAATGGAATAACTTGCTTCCGAAATAACTCCATCTCGCAAGAGTCCTCTCAGGGCGCTCCTCTGCGCCCGTAGCGCTTCACGACGCGCGGTATCAAGTTCCTCTGCTTCCACGGCAGGGTCGGAGATCATCACTTCTCTGACGGCCTCCACCAGGGCATCATTCTTCTTTTGCAGAAGCGGAGAAAGTTTCTGCCAGGTATGTTCTGAGAGCAATCCCTGCTGGGTCATACGGCGCAGATAATCATGAGCGGCACGTCCGGCCACAAAGCGTGCATGACGCAATTCATACTGCTCCTGATATTGTGACCGCTGGATAAGTTGCAGCCTCTTTACGAGCCAGTCAGTTGATGATCCCTGCGCAAGCAATGTAAATAACACAACGCCGAAAGCCATTGCCTGCAGGGTGCCACGTGCATTGGCAAGCACCCCCGTTTCTGGAAGGCTGAGCGCTAGTGCCAGGGTGATGGCGCCACGCAACCCTCCCCAAAACAAGACATGCTTCCATTTTCTGGGGACCTCAGTACCAAAGAATGAAAAGCCATAAATACTGGCAGCGCGTGCAGCCAGCGCGGCAAGAATCGCCCAAATAATGGCCTGCCAATTCGCGATCATCACGTCCAGGTCAAATGTGAGACCGATCAGCAAAAAAATAAAGGAGTTAGCGATAAAGGCGGCGTATTCCCAGAAGTTGAAGACGACAAGCCGAGTCGTGGCAGACATTCCGCTCGGTCCCGCGTTACCATTCGTGATCCCCGCTGCAGCGACTGCCAGCACCCCACTCACGTGGAAATACTCAGCCACAAGAAAGGAACCGAACGCGAGGACCGTAGTCAATGTGGTTTCCACGAGCGGATCTCGAATGCGCGCGATCAGTTGAGAGACGATCACTCCCAGTGCGATACCTATCAAAACACCACCACCCGAAACAGTAATAAAGTCACGAATACTCGTAGCAAGATTAAATTGTCCGGCCAGTGCAACGGCGACCATCAAGTTGAACATCACGATGGCAGTCCCGTCGTTGAATAGACTTTCACCCTCCAGCAGAACCTGCAATCTGCGTGGAACACCCAAGCGACGGAATAAAGCTACCACTGCAACTGGGTCAGTTGCTGAGATGAGTGCCCCGAATACCATCGCCGCCGGGAGAGCTAACCCGGTACCCCATGCAACAACTCCTCCTACAAACAATGTCGTAAGGATCACGCCAGGAATGGCGAGAAGCAGGATCAGCCAGAAATCCCTCCGCAGCGCCTCCCAGCGAAGGTGGAACGCGGCTTCGAAGATCAGTGGAGGAACAAGCAATGCCAGAATGATTTGAGGTGATACCTCGATTTTGGTGGAACTCAGGAGACTCAATGCAAGTCCGATTAATACCAGACCTACTGTATATGGAATCCTCCACCGCCGTGCTATGACAGCTACTGCTGAGGCAATCAGCAGTAGCAGAACTGTGATTTTCTCAATCGTTACAATGTCGATATCCATCATGAATAGGCATCTCTTTTATTCTTTTCACGGGTCGATAGTGCGTACCAAAAGTTTATCAAAAGGCTGGTTATTAAGATTAAAACCAGCCACTTAAACTTTAATTGCGTGTTGTCAGAGCGGTCAGGAACAAACTTAATAGGTAGGATAGATTTACTGATGGCTAATCGATCTTGCCTTCCTGCACAAAACGCGTCAGTTCACTGACACTCCACTGCTCAAGCCCCAGCTTTTCCACGGTGCGGCCGCGCCGCCAGTAATCAGTACGATGGATGATGCTGGCAATCTGGATCATGCTTTCCATGCCGCGCACCGAAACACCATAGCGTTTCCCCAATGATGCAATCGGGACAAGACTCATGGGTACATCTTCGAAGAGATAGCGGTGATTCAAGGTGGCAGGTGCTCTAATGCCGTAGTAACCGGGCTGGTTATGGATGGCTTCATGCAGATCCTGACCTGTTGTATCGTACGCCAGTTTCAGCCATTCCAGAGCCGTCCGCGCCCGAATACCGAGTGCGGAAGCAACGGTCACCCGTTCACGATCCAGCACTTCGAGCATGCGCGCCACGGAGGGTGTGACGCCATCAACATAGAATTGATAGTCACCATGCGTGGCTTCGATCCAGCCCATGTTGAGCAATGTCAGCGCAGGATGGAAGATTGCGCCCATGTTGTTCATGCCTGTATTCAGGACGTCCACACCATCAATGAACTGAGGGTATGCCTCGCAGATGGCATCCAGAACGCACTGGGTGCGCGAAGCAGGCAGCGCTGCCAGAGGCACAGCCTCTTTGATGCGGAAGATGCGCGCCTGGGCCGGCCCATCGGAGCGGGAGGCGTAAATAAATGTTTCAGCCTCCGCAACAGTGACATCCGCTTTACAACCGTTCTCGCGAATCACTTTAACAAATTCGAGTGCACCGCAGGTACGGCCCGGGTGAAGGACCACGATCTGTCCGCCTTTCAAATGAGGCGCGGTAGCCCTGGCAATATCTGCATGAGCAGAAGATGGCAGCACCACCATGATGACTTCCACATTCATGATCGCCTCAGCAATATCAGAGGTGACTACTGCAAGTTCACCAAAACCATGTGGCCCACCTTCCGTACTTTCGAGCTCGATGCCGCCACGCTTTTTGATGATCTCCACGTGGTCGGCCGTGCGGTTAAATAGATTGACTGTAAACCCCATAATCGCCAGATGCGCCGCCATTGCCTTCCCGCCATGGCCTGCGCCGATCACTGCAAATTTCCTGGTCATTCAAACCTCCTTTATTTAATAATTTTGGACAAACGATTTCGCTCTTTGATAATCTTTCCCGCTGCATCCACAGCCACATTTGCCCCGTTGACAATGCTCGTGCGCACTTCACCGCGCCCAAATTTATTGTTGCGTAACTGCGGCGCGTCCATGAGGCCGGACGTCACAGCCCGAGTCAGCGTCCCAGCGTCCGTGAGCGGGTCACCCGCTTCGGGTCCTGCGAGAGCCGAGATGGCTTCCAGCAACAGATGCGCTTCTTTCACCAGTTCCCTCCTCCGT
>JANMSY010000554.1:0-3524 GCA_031389865.1 Anaerolineales bacterium
GATGGCGCGAAGTGGATCTGCTCCCCGCCAATGCGCACAACGGACGATAACGCACGTTTATGGGCAGGGCTGTCGGAGGGTATTCTGCAGACGGTCGGCACCGACCATTGCGCGTTCTTTTATAACGGGACCAGGCCCATCGTCTATGAAGGGCGCGAGATCGCCATCCCAGGTAAAGAACTGGGCAGGGACGACTTTACCAAAATACCAAATGGATTGCCGGGGGTGGAAGACCGTTTGCCAGTGTTGTGGACAACCGGTGTGCGAACTGGCAAGATCAGCGCCAGTCAATTCGTCGCGTATCACAGCACAAACCCGGCCAGGATCTTTGGCTTGTATCCACGCAAGGGCGCGCTGCTGGCTGGCTCGGATGCGGATATTGTGATTTGGGACCCTGAAAAGAAGGTGACCTATGGAGTTGCACAGACGCATCAACGGACGGACTATAACCTGTATGAAGGCTGGGAGTTAACGGGCATGCCGGAAAAAGTTTTCCTGCGTGGAAAGATGATCGTGGATGGGAAAACATGGCTGGGCAAAGCGGGTGATGGGCAATTTTTAAAGCGGGAAGAAGGAGAAGTTTTGTGACGTTAAGAAAACCCATGCGAAGGAACAAACCTGATATTCATTGTGATGCATTGGTGGTCCACTGCATGGACTATCGCCTGCAAAAGTTTCTTCAGCCGTGGATCACGGTCCGTTTTGGTTATGACAATTTCGATATCATCTCCCTGGCAGGCAGCGTGCACGACTATGAGATGGTGCTGAAATACGTCCAGCTTGCGGTGAAGATCCACAGCATTAAAACAGTTTGCCTGATTAATCATGAGGATTGCCGCGCCTATGGACGCGATGGTACATATAAGCGCCACAAACATGATTTGTTGGACACCCGTTTTAAGATCCATGCCTTATTTTCCAATCTTAGTGTGGAAGCTTTTTACCTTCATTTGGATGGGGTGTTTGAGTCGATTCAATAACGTTTGAAAATGCTTTTTATAAAATAGAAGCGTTTTTGTTTTTTACGACTTTTGCAACAGATCCTTCAACCTTGGATGTTCAGCATAAACACCGCGGTAGTTTTCGGGCAATAACGCTGCGATATGACACATGATGTCATCTGTGTATTGCTTGAGCACTGCATCACGGTTCTCTCGCGGCAAAGGCGGAAGCATAAAAGGTTTTCCGGCTGTGACGATGATGTGGGCACGACGCAATTTTTTGAGGTTGCCAAATAGTGCCTTGTCTTCTGTTCCAATGATCGCAACAGGCACAATGGGACGGTTTAGTTTGGTGGCAAGATAACTTACGCCAGGCTTCGCCTCGATCAACGAGCCGACACGGGAACGTGTGCCCTCGGGGGCAATCACCAGGATATTGTTTTCCTCCATCAAGGAAATCACTCTTCGCAGGGTTTTGATATCGGGGTTATAGCGGTCAACAAAAATAAAGTTGAAGTATTTCCCCAGCCAGCGGAAGAGTGTTACCTTTTCCCACTTTTCCCCGATCAGCACAAACATGTCCCATCGGTCGAGTGCATAAAAGGCGATGGGAGCATCCACAATTCCCAGGTGATTTGTAGCGATCACATAACTGCCTTCCTTCGGCAGATTCTCATATCCTTTTAACTCCACATGGGCAACAATGTTGAAAAGCAGACGAATGAGCCAGCGAAGAATATATTTCATATCACTTCTTCAATAATTCCTTCAAGCGTGGATGATCGATATACACACCCCGATATTTTGCAGGGAGCAATGCTCCAAGCCGGCACATAATCTCATCGGTGGCTGTGCGCATTGCCTGTTCGCGTCCTCTGCCCCTGGGAATTTCAATGTGGAACAGGTCGCCGGCCGTAACGGTTATTTTTGATCGTCGGAAATGTTTCAAGTTCTCCAGCATGGCCCGGTCTTCCGTTCCCGTCACTGCAACAGGCAGGATGGGATATCCGCTTTTGGCAGCCAGGAACGCAACTCCCATTTTGCCCTGCTGCAGTGCTTCCGTTTTGGAACGCGTACCCTCTGGTGCAATGACCAGCATCCCACCTTCCTCCATGCGCTCGAGGATCTGGCGCAGGGCGGAAAAATCTGCTTCGAAGCGATTCAACCAGATGGCATTTGCGGCGCGTCCAATGGCACCAAAGATGGGATGATTTTTGTATTTTTCAGCGACTGGCATGATCAGGTCATCCCGGTCGATAAGATATAGGAGCGTTGCTGTATCCATCCGCCCCAAGTGATTTGCGGCAATAATTACGTTTCCTGTGGGTAACTTTTCCATCCCTTTGACATCTATTTCTGTGATCATGTTCATGACGAAGCGTATGATGGAGCGCAATGTGGAAGGTTTCATGATGTCAATTTTACATGAGTCCACGAGGATGGGTAAGGAAGTTCATCCAAATAAAAAGGACGGGTGGTCATGCTGCCACCCGTCCGTAACAGAAAAGTATGCCCGGGCTCATCCCCATAAATAGTCCTGGGGACCTTCGTTCTTCACCGACGCTCTGTGCCATACTTGTCAAACATACGCTGGAAAATGAGCATGTCAGCGGGCGACATGTTTATGACCTCAAACCCAACGTTGAACGTGTTTGGGTCAATATAATCCCTATGGCACCATTTACTGCGGGCGATAAAGATCATTGCGTTCTTATCGGCAATATCGGGTGTGAGTTCGATGTGGAGGCGGAAGTCCTGACCAGGCGTGACCTGTTTTTGGCTGTCGAGTCTAAACCCGGCTGTGCTGATATCTGATAGATAACCGACCAACTCTTTTGTCACATCATTCGTGACTTGCATATAATACGTAAAGTTACGACGTTTGATTTTTCGCTTGTCTGCCATGTGAGCCTACTTTCGTTCACAAGTATAAGATATGTGAGAACAGGAAACAAGAGCATTCAAAAACACTCACGCGTCTGTAATTTTTACTCCCCTATGTGGTATGGCGCAGGCTACACTGGCAGATACGGACGAGTAATCACTGGTGGAACTTTTCAGCAGTTCGTGGGTTTTCAATTTTTATCAGATTCAATGCCATGATTCCAGCAATTCACTCACAGGAGGATTCACTTGGAAACCAAAATTCATTCTCCCTCACGCAAACCAATTCTCATCTGGCTGATCATTTCACAAGTCCTGGCGGTGGCTTCATTGTTTTTCTGGCTGCTTGTAGCGGGACTCTCTGTCATGGCGTTTGATTCCGGCGTTTCAACGCAGGCATGGACGTTCGTGATCGCGGTCTGGTCCTACCCGATCTGGCCGATTGTGTTTGCCATCGCTTCGTGGATCGCCTATACACGAAAAAAGGATAGGCTGGCAGGTGTACTTACGACGTTCACTTTTCTACCAGTGCTGGTATTGATCGCTGTGATGTTCACCATGGGACAATAAAAAGTGGTTCTCTGAGAATCGCCGTGATGCTCGGCTGGATTGACAAATCCAGCCGCCAGATTCGAGGCAAATGCCAGTGTATTTCCTGCATGGACGGGATTTGACAATCCCTCGTTAGCAGAATCACGG
>JANMSY010000558.1:0-8987 GCA_031389865.1 Anaerolineales bacterium
GTTCCTTTCGCTCCTCCTCCTGTTTCGTCTCACCCTTGAGGGTCAGCACGTCACCGGTCATATTGATCTGCATTTCCTGCGGCTTGATACCAGGGATGGAAGCCTTACGCATCCTATGGTATCCAAAATTATTAAATGATAACGAGCCACATAAAAAAATGGGCTCGTAATAAAAAATGGCATCCGGGATGCTGATGGCGAAATCGTATCGCTTAAGCCAGTTCTTTCTTCCTTTTGTAATCCACAAAGCGATAGCCCACGCCACGTTCCGTGAGAATGTACTTTGGATTGGCAGGCTCTTTCTCCAATTTCTGCCTCAAATAATTTATGTATAGGCGCACGTAATGAGGTTCGTCGCGATATTCGTAACCCCACACTTTGACCAGCAACTGGTCATGAGTCACCACCCAGCCGGCATTCTGCACAAGATGATACAACAGGCGGTATTCTGTGGGACGCAGTTTGACGAGTTTGCCCTCCAGCCATACCTCTCGTCGATCGAAGTCGATCTTCAGGCGCTCATCCACTTCGATAATGTCGTGCATGGAGCCGCCTGCGCCTTCCGTGCGACGGATGACTGCCTTGACGCGGCTTACCATTTCACGCGGACTGAATGGTTTCGTAATGTAATCGTCTGCGCCAAGTTCCAGGCCACGTACGCGGTCGTCCTCTTCGCCTTTTGCCGTCAGCATAATGACAGGCACACTGCTTGCCTCACGGATGGTCTCCAAAACTTCAAAGCCATCAATATCCGGCATCATTACATCGAGCAGGATCAGGTCCGGGTTGATGTCGCGCAGTTTTTGAATGGCCTGCCTGCCATTGAACGCTTCTGAAACCTGGAACCCATCGTGCTCCAGATTCATGCGGATAAAACGCACCATGCGTTCCTCGTCATCCACGATCAGAATACGACGGCGATCAAAATCATCAGACATGGATCATTCCCTCACAAAGCCAATCAGGTCTTCTTCATCGCTTTCAAGAATTTCGATCAGGGTTATCTTGTCAATGGGCCAGATCACCTTCACTGCGTTATGTTCAAGGTAATGAATATCCTTGCCGTCACGCAAACGGGGGTTGCTGACCGTGAGCAGTGTATCGGTTGGCTTTGGCAATTCCTCCACCTCTCCGGCAATGGAAGCTTCGCCAGCAATATGCAAAATGACGGTGAATGCCATTTCTACACCTTTCTACTAAAAGCAGATCATTAAATATTGCGAAGCAGGACTTGTATCTTCAATTTACCCAGCGCAAGGATATCGCCGTGATTTAGGGATTCCTCAACATGCGGGTTAATGCGACGTCCATTCACATAGGTGCCATTTGACGAGCCGAGGTCCATGACCAGCACGCGGTCGGCGTCACGTTTCACCACCGCATGCAGACGCGACACGCCCGATGCATACGCCTGATACGGAGTCAGGTCAATATCGGGCATGATGGGCTGGCCCTCACTTAATCGTCCCAATGTAAACTCATTGCGCGACGCAAGCGGTAGTATCTTTCCGCTGTCCATCAGGTGCAGGGAGATCCAGCTATTGGGTGGGGTGGATCCGGGATCAGGCCGTGGAGACTTGCGGCTTAGCTCACTGGCAATTTGCTCATCCGTGATCGCCTGGGTGACCAGCGTCTCCACACCATCAAGTTGTGCGCCACACTCGGCGCAAAACATCGCCCCCGCCACGTTTTTGTGTTGACAATTTGTGCATATGATCATAATACCTACTCCTTTTTTGGCGACGCATCCAATAAAGCGCGCGTGCCATAGTTCATTTTTTTGCTGCCTTCGGCTGATAAAACATTTCGTTTTTCCAAATGATCCACCTCAAGCAATACGGTTTGTGCCAAACCTCGTTCACCCTGTGTCAGTAAATTCGAAGCAAGTGTTTTCAGATGGCGGGTTGCGGTTTCTATATGTCCCTTGTCAATCTCTTCGCGGGCGCGCTCCTGCATCCGATACAGCATCAGATGGGATAGAGCTTGAACGATCTCCGCAGGCGGCGGCTTCACCTCTGGCACATCCGATACGGGACGCTGAAGTTGTACACGCAGCGATGGCACCGGCATGGGATGCGATGCGATTGAGACTTTTAGCGTTCCATCCAAAATTGTTAACAAATCTGATTTTACCGCTATTGGCCGAATCATGTACTCGAAAAGTACATGAGTGGAAGCATCCTGCAATATTGTTCCCAGGCGCAGGGGGCTTTCAAGCAAAATCGGCGACGGATCAGGCTGGAGGCGGAAAGCAGAGGCTAATTCCACGCCCTCGACAGGCAACACATGTAAGGTCACATCTTCGGCATACGTTTGGGCCAATGCATTGAATTTTTCAAGCAATAACCGCTTAATGTCCTGTGGGTGGGCAATGTAGGCGCTGCTTCCACCCGTACGTGTGGCAAGGACATCAAGGAAAATATCGTTCCAATCCTTTCCGATTCCCAGGGCGCTGATGCCTATGCCGTGCTCGGCAAGTTTCGAAGCAAGGGCCAGGCACTGCTGTTCATCCCCATAGGTATGCCCATCGGTGAGAAGAATGATGTGATTCACGCGCCTGGGATCCAGGCTGCGCATCACCTCTTTTGCACCGGCTTCAAGACCCTGATAGATCTCTGTTGCCCCCGAGGGCAGGATCATCTGTATTTTTGCTTCCAGCCGTGTCCGATCCTGCTGGTAGGCAGCCGGGATGTTAACTTCTGCGCGGTCACTGAACGTTACAACACTAAGAACATCCTGCGGTCTAAGATTGCGCAATACTTGAATGGCGGCAGCCTTCACAACATCCATTTTTTCGCCCCGCATGGATGTGGAACGATCCAGTACCAGGCAGACGTTTAAGGGCGGCGCGGGAGACTGGCGTGCTTCCAGCGGTGCTTGAAGCTCCAGCATCACATAGAGCATTTGCGGCTCATCCAATTTTATTAAATTCGGGCGGCTGTAGAGGAAATTATGGCTGTAAGGCAGGACAACTTTTTTTTCGGGTGGAAGAGTGGCATCATATTGCGCCCGGCGCTGGGGGTTGGCCAGGGTTTCATACGCCTGCTGTATTCCCAGGAACATTTCCGTCTCGCCGGCGGCTGCATTGGTGTCTGGATGAAGTTTCCGCGCAGCTTCAAAATAAGCACGCTTGATGTCCTCCTGCGTCGCACTTCGCCCTATACCGAGAAGACTGTAATAATCCTGCATGGCTGCAGACCCGGTTATCCGACCAACTGAACCAGGACCACACTTATATTATCAGGCCCGCCTGCTGTATTGGCCGCGTTGACAAGATTCTGGCAGGCGCGCGGCAGGTTGGGTGCATCGTTTATGGAACGAACAACATCCTGCTCGCTGATCACGCCCCATAGGCCATCACTACAAATCATCAAATAACCGGGCTGCGGAAAACCAAGAGTGAAAATATCCGCGTCCAGTATTTCTCCCTGGCCCAAGGCGCGGTACAACACGTTACGATGTGGATAGTTCGCGGCTTCCTCGGGTGTGATATGCCCCAGTTCCTCGAGGCGTTTTACAAGCGAATGGTCACGTGTGATCGGCTCAACACGTCCATCTGGATATATAAAATAGGCGCGGCTGTCTCCCACGTGTGCAACTGTGACCTGTTGACCCACCACCAGCGCGGCGGTCAGGGTTGTGCCACTTCCGGGGGCTTCCTTCTGGATGGCGCGCTGTGCCTCACGGACTGCAGCCTGCATGATCTCCTGAAAGGATTCGTCCATTGAATCCGCTTTGACGTTAAAAAGATAGGGGTGGAACTTTCGGAGAACATATCCCGCAACACTGCGGATCGCAGCATTGCTGGCCACTTCCCCGAATTGGTGCCCGCCCATGCCATCCGCCACGATATAAAGGCCGAAGGGAAGATTTCCAGAGTTACCGGCCATAATGGAGGTGAGGGCGAGCAGGCTGTCTTCATTCAACTCACGCTGTTTGCCCACAGACTGGCCGCAGCTTGACATTAACTGCTGAAGGTCAAAACGCGCATTCTGGTTACCAACAATGGAATGGATCTGCTCTTCTGTCAGTGGAGCAGTATTCACCATGTCCTGCGGTTTACCAGCGGGTTGCGGTTTATTACCACGTATCCAGCGTAAAAATTTATCCACCAAAACTCTCCTCCTCAGGCCAGCAATGCATAAATGTGGTGATCATTGGAGCCAACATACACAATGTCATCATTTACAAGCGGTGTGCCTGTGATGGGTCCCCCGGTTCCAAATTTCCAGCGCAAACGTCCTGTACGATATTCCAAACAATACAAGTTTCCATCCACTGATCCGCAGTAGAGAGAATCCTTGAATATGACCGGCGAACCATTCACTTGATGCTCGGTGCGGTAACGCCAGACCTCTTTCGCACTCTTGGCTTCCACCGCATAGATAAACCCGTCTGACGCGCCCACAAACACGATATCATCCGCGATACAGGGGGAACTAATGGATGGCTTGCCCAGGCGGAAACGCCAGAGCACCCAGCCATTGCGTGGATCGAGTGCATAAAGCGTACTATCCACGGACGTAAAGAATAAAGCCTGTGCCGTTCCCGTGGTTGACGATGTGATGGAACGTTTGGCATGGAAACGCCATTTTAATTCCCCGCGGAAATCCACCGCATAATAATCACCGCTCTCACAGCCGACATAGACCAGGTCGTTGAGCACGAACGGGGTTGAGCGCACCACATCCGGAGTTTCAAACTGCCACACCGTGCGGCCTGAATTCAAATTCACCGCGTGCAGGTGCCGGTCATCGGAGCCAAAGAAAATGTGACCTTCGGCAATGCGCGGAGACGAATGAATGGGACCTTTTGCATAATACGTCCATACCACCTTCCCCGAGCGGGCGCTGACAACATGCAATCGTTTATCTTCCGATCCAAACAAAACATTGCCGTCCGCGATGATGGGACGTGAGACGATGCCCCCGTCCGTGGGATACTTCCACTGGAATTTTCCATCTGCCGCGTTCAGTGCATAAAGATTGTTATCGTACGAGCCCACATAAAGCGTGCCCTGGGAGATCGCCGGAGTGCTGCGGATCTCATCTTCGCACTTGAACGACCATAATGGCTTGATCCCCCCGGCATTAATGGGTCCCGTGGATGCACCCTGAGCTATGCGCACCAACGCGCCGGTCTTGCGGGCAACGTTCGCAAGCGCCTGTTTCATATCAGCCGTGCTGCGGAAGCGACTCTCAGGGTTGTATTCCAAAGCCATGTTAACCACGGCTTCCATTTCGGCGGATACAGCAGAGTTGATCCTCCTCAGCGGGCGCTCCCCAAAAGAGAAGGGAGGTTCAAGGCGCGGGTCGCGGCGTGTCAAAGCGTGGTGAATGGTGGCGCCTAATGCGTAAATATCAGCCGAGGGAGTCGCCTCACCGCGATATTGTTCCGGGGGTGAATATCCCTCGGTGCCGATCATTGTTCCCCGGATACCGGTTTGGAACGTTTTGGCGATCCCGAAATCCACAAGGATGACATCGCCATTATTATTGATCATTACGTTCGACGGTTTCATATCACGGAAGATAATGGGGTCGGGCTTGTGCTTGTGAAGGTAATCGAGCACATCACACAATTCGATTGCCCAGCTTAATACCTGTTCTTCAGGCAGGAAATTTTTCGCCTCATTGATGATGGCCTCCATATCCTTGCCATGAATGAATTCGAGGACAAGGTAGGAACGGCTTTCCACCGAGAAGTAATCGTAGATGCGGGGGATGGAGGAGTGATGGAGGGTTGCCAGCATGTTGGCTTCGCGTTCGAAGTTTTGCACGATGGTTTCGCGCACGAGCGGGTCGGGCGCTGTATTGATCATTTCCTTGACTGCCACCAGTTTCGTCACGTTTGGGAAGTGCATATCGCGGGCGCGGTATACTGACCCCATGCCGCCGACCCCAATCACCTCTTGAATCGCATAGCGATTGGCAAGCGTAACGCCTGCCTGAAGTTGACGTGGAGTATTTGAGTTGCTGTTACCCTGGTCGTCAGACAGTTCAGGAAATATGCGTGTCTCCAGTGTGTTTCTCCTATAATCAGCAAATTATAGTTTGCAGTGCTATGTTTGACAACCATCCAGAAGAGGGCAACATTTCAATTTCGTACCTGAACTGTGAATGCAGCCTGAAATACCACCTTGCAGGGAAGTTTATTCTGCGGCACAATACGTCCATTGTGAAAATCCTGGCGGTTAGCGATGAAGTTGTTGAAAGGCTCTACAGTCTGTGCACAAACGGTCATTTCAGAGATATTGAACTGGTCGTGGGATGCGGCGACCTGCCCTATCCCTATCTTGAAAACCTGCTCACTTTTTTGAATGTCCCTTTGATGTATGTGCCTGGAAACCACGACCCGACCTACAACGCCGAGAATCACCTGGCGCATGTGGAAGGCGGCTCCAACCTGGACCTGAAACTGACGCGCTATAAAAAGTTTTTGATCGGCGGCTTTGGCGGGTGCATCCAGTACCGCCCGGATGGGACGAACCAGTATACCCAGGCTGAAGCCTACCTGAGGGCCTTTCAACTGTTCCCGCGCCTGATCTTGAACCGAATGAACTACGGGCGCGCACTGGACATCCTTATTACGCATTCGCCGCCCTTCGGCATTCATGATGATGACAGTCAGGCCCATCGGGGATTGAAAGCCATCAACTGGCTTCTGCGCGTGGCCCAGCCTCGCTATCACTTCCACGGGCACACGCACTTCCAGCGGCGCAATCTTTCGTCCTCCGATACGCAGCATGGGATTACCCGCATCATAAATATATTTCCCTATAAGATCATCGATGTAAACCATTAACGAAATTTATCCTCTCACGGCCTGGCGTCCCATATGCAACGCCTACCCTTCGTGGGGAAGGCCCGGCGGTGAGAGAACGTACATCCATAAGGTATGGTGATTTATCATGTCAGATCCGTTTAATGATCAAGCACGCGCCGATTTTCAGCGGGCGCGGTTCAAGGCCTT
The DNA here is from genome assembly GCA_031389865.1 of Anaerolineales bacterium. Lineage (GTDB taxonomy): Bacteria > Chloroflexota > Anaerolineae > Anaerolineales > Villigracilaceae > Defluviilinea. The sequence continues at coordinate 6,973 of JANMSY010000558.1, forward strand.
TCTCAATAGAGTTTGGGGAACATTGTCGGGTCAACATTTCATGCTGCTTTCCTATGATGAGATCAAGGAGAAGCTGCATGTGGGCGGCCCTATTTATCGGGGAGTGAAGACCGTCCGTGTGGACCAGATCGCAGGGAGTCTGAATCGCTATCACGAATTCGACCGCGTCTTCCTGCCTGCTTCAGATAAACTCGCAGAGCGCTGGCAGAGCGTCAACCGTGCCTTTTATCAGGATATCAGCCTGCCGCCCGTGGTGCTGTATAAAGTGGGCCAGGTCTATTTTGTGGTGGATGGTCATCATCGTGTGTCGGTGGCGCGCCAGCAGGGACAGATCTACATCGAAGCCGAGGTGCGCGAGTGCGCCACGCGTGTCAACATCACACCCAATATAAAAGCGGAAGATCTTGTGATCCTCGAGAACAAGGTGAATTTTCTGGAGCGCACGTCCATCGATTCGCTGATCCCGGATGCCAATATCAAGCTGAACATTCCGGATGGTTTCGACCGCATGCTTGAACATATCGCTGTGCACCGCTATTTCATGGGGCTTGATCTCAAGCGTGATATTTCTGAAGAGGAGGCGATCCGGCACTGGTATGAGACAGTGTACATGCCCATTATCAACGTGATCCGCGCCACCGACATCCTTAGGGAATTTCCTGGTAAGAGCGAAGGGGATCTGTATTTGTGGGTGCTCGACCACCAGCATTATCTTCAACAGGAGCAGGGTGTTCCGCTGCAGCCTCCCGAGGATGCAGCCCGCAAGTTCCTGCAGGAGGATATAAAAAAGAAACAGGTACGCAAACCTACTTTGGGCAGGAAGAAAAAATAACCTTTCACAGGAGAGAAATAAACATGACCACACAACATCCCCTCGCTGGCGTATACGCTGCAGCCGTGACTCCCCTGCAGCTTGAGGACGCTTCAACCCTGGACCTGGAGTCTGTTCCCGCTTTAGTAGGTTTTTTCGGCGCGCGGGGCTGCCACGGCATTGTGCTCTTCGGCACGACCGGCGAGGGTCCCTCGTTCTCGGCCTCCGAACGGGAAGTGGTGATGCGCGCGGTGTGCACCTCCCGCCACCTGGCGCCGGGCTTGCGCCTTATTGCGGGTACAGGGACGCCAAGCCTTTCTGAAACCATTGAGCTCACCAGGCTTGCATTCGATCTTGGTTATGATGCTGCGCTGGTCCTGCCGCCGTATTATTTCCGCAAAGCGACCGATGAGGGCCTGTTTAATTGGTTCAGTGAAGTGATGCGGAAAGCCGTCCCCTCCACGGGACAGATCCTGGGCTATCACTTTCCCAACGTGGCAGGGATCGGGTTCTCGATCGAGCTGCTCTCACGCCTGAAAGACGCGTTCCCCACGCAGTTTGCCGGCCTCAAGGATTCCTCGCACGACCCTGAGCTGGCCCGTACCCTGGGTGCGACGTTCGGATCGGACCTTGCTGTCTTTAGTGGTACCGATTCGTATCTGCAAATGGCAATGCAGAACAACGCCGCCGGATGCATTACCGCGCCTGCCAACCTCCTCTCGCCCGGCTTGCGCGAAGTATGGGACTTGATGAACGAAGGCCGGGATGCGACCGAAGCGCAGGCGCGTGTGAAAAGACAACGTGACATCCTGGATAAGTACCCGCCCTTCCCGCCGACACTGAAGGCATTGTTACACCGGGTGCACGGGTTCCCCAGGTGGTCGGTTAAACCTCCGTTGCTGGAGATCACGCCGGAGTTGGAGGAACAGGTGGTACGTGAATATTCAGAAATGGGCTAGCTCGCAGCGCTGGTTAAGCGATCCAAACTTAAGGGACTCACCTTACGCAGTTATGTCTTTTATTCAGGTTAACATAAATTCAGTAAATCACGAATTTGATTCTTACCTCAGCATAACCCGTCATTGCGAGGGTTCTTTGCGAAGCAATCTCATATTTTCGAGCAATTTTCCGTCTGAGGAGTAAGATTGCTTCGTCGGGAAAGGCACCCTCCTCGCAATGACGGTAAAACCTGTGATTTACTGAA
>JANMSY010000568.1:0-4168 GCA_031389865.1 Anaerolineales bacterium
TACGGAGGCGCCTCGTTCAATACCAGCCAGTACAGACCGAGGTTGCGCACGGCCTCAACGAATTGATTGAAATCCACCGGTTTACGCACGTAGGAGTTGGCTCCCAAACTGTACCCTGTAACAATGTCCTGTTCTTCGTTGGAGGAGGTGAGAATCACCACGGGCAGAAGTTGCGTCTTCTCATCCGCGCGCAGTCGGCGCAGCACTTCCATCCCATCCACTTTTGGAAGTTTGAGATCGAGCAGAATCACCTGGGGCTCGTCGCGCGGGTCACGGTCGGCATAGGCGCCTGTGCAGAACAGGAAATCCAGCGCCTCAGCACCATCGTGTACGATGAAGACCTTGTTTCCAATATTATTCTTTTTCAGCGCACGCAAAGTCAGCGCTTCATCGTCCGGGTTGTCTTCCACAAGCAAAATCATTTTATCGTTCATATACGTATCCTTTGATTGCTCTTCAAAGCAAAAAGTTGTGCTCTGAGTGACTTCACCTTCTATCCATCTCCAGCTACCTTGATTGTGGTTGATCTGTTGAGCATATCCTCAGCCTCCTCATCCTTGTGGGTTCTCATCGCTGAGTGAAAGAATATCGTAACGCTGTTTCAGCCAGCGCGGCGGTAGATAGGCCAAGAGAATGGTCAGCGCGGCGGCCAACCCAATGAACCGGCTCGCGAGTTGCCACCAGTCTTGTTCAGCCAACCCTCCCGCCAGCCCATACCACCACAACGTAAACGACCCCCAGGCCAGCCTGGCATCTGAAGAAGAAATAACACGCTTACTTAAGCGCCAGCCAACATAGCCGTAAATACTGGCGGAACTCACGGCGAAGAGGGTACTGAATAATAATGTGGGCTGAATCGTCACGGTGGCCTCCCGATCAAATGATTTCCTTCACCCGCGTGGCAAGTGAATCTTTTTCTTTCGGCACAGCCTCGGGTTTGGCACGTTCCAAAGCGGGCAAGGTAAAGAAGAATGTTGCTCCCTGATCCACCGCGCCTTCCGCCCAGATGCGCCCGCCGTGCCGGTTGATGATCCGTTGGACGGTAGCCAGACCGATACCAGTCCCTGAAAATTCCGTCATGGTATGCAGACGCTGGAAAGCCCCGAACAACTTACCTGCATAAGCCATGTCGAAACCCGCGCCGTTATCGCGGATAAAATAAACTGTTTCATCGTTTTCATGTTTCGATCCAAATTCAATCTCCGCCTTCTCCCGTTTGGAGGTGAATTTCCAGGCATTATTCAAGAGGTTTTCCAAAACAATCTGCAGAAGATTCGGGTCACCCTGTGCTTTCAGGTTCGGAGCGATGTGAAAGCGCACCCTGCGCTGACCTTGGGCCTCCTGAAGCTCCCCAGCGATGCCCCGCGCAAGTTGACTCAGGTCTACAGGTACCGATTTCATTAACGCTCGTGTCACCTTGGAGAGGTTCAAGAGATTATCAATTAATTCCGCCATGCGTTGCGCGGAACTGCGTATGCGCGTCAGGTAGCCTAGCGCCTCTTCAGGCAATTGATTTCCATAATCCTCCCACAGCGCCTGGCTGAACCCATCAATGCTTCGCAAGGGTGAGCGCAGGTCATGCGAAACGGAATAAGAGAAAGCTTCGAGTTCTTTATTGGTGGCTTCCAGTTCGAGTTTGGCTTTTTGCAGTTCCACTTCAGCTCGCTTTCGCTCTGTAATATCTCTGGAAATCCCAAATGTGCCAATGATCTTTCCGGCTTGATCAGGGAGCGGAACTTTCGTGGTCGAGACCCAGGTTTCCCGTCCGTCCGGCCAAACAATCCACTCTTCCTCGTCCACGATAGGCTTGCCAGATCGTATGATTTCCTGTTCTTTTTCGTAAGAGAGCTGCGCATGTGGAAAAAAGTCGAAGTCCGATTTGCCAACGGCTTCGGCGGGGTCGCTCAACCCAAGCGCTCTGGCTTGGGAACTGCTGTTCCTGATAAAGCGGCTCTGGGCATCTTTAAAGTAAATTTGGTCGGGCATGTTATCGAGCATCATTTGAAGCAGGCTATTCGCCTGTGACAACGCCGCCGTTCGCTCGGCAACGCGTTCATTCAATTCCTCGTTCAGCTTGCGAATTTCCTCCTCATTCCTCTGCAATGCGGCTATGATGCGCCTGTGCTCCGTGATGTCGCGTATATTGCATTGAATCACTTTTTTGTTGTCCACTGAGTACACATTACTTACGAATTCAACTTGAATTAACCGCCCATCTTTCGTTTTGAGCGGCAGATCTTCGTAGCGAATGTATTCACTCTCCTGCAATGCTTCGAAGGCGTCCTTGCTGGCTTCAATATCTTTGAACGCCCCTACTTCCCAGAGCTTTTTTTCTACAAACTCCTCGCGCGAATAACCCAGCATTTTCATCAAATACGGGTTAACGTCTTCGATCATTCCTGTCTCGGCATCCAGTATTAAAATTCCATCTTGGGCTGTTTCAAACAGGCGGCGGTAACGAAGCTCTGAATCTTTTAATGTTTGCACAATTAACTACTCACTTTCCTGATGACCTTTATGCTGTCCCGCTTGTTGCATAAATTACTTGCTGTCAGTAAATATACCCGCACTCATAATAGATGTTATCACGATTTGGCAGAACCGACATGGTAGTCTTAGAACAAAACCTTCCCCGGCCGCATCGATTAGCCAGATCGCACAAACGTCATTTTGTTTTTAATCAAGAGGTAAAATAAAGCATATGCTATTCAGGAGCATTGTCCATGCCCATCACCCTCGACGGTTCATTTCTTACAGTTTAAGTACTTGTTGCAATTACGTATGTTGTGAAAACTTTCGGAAGTTTTTTCACCTGCAGCATCTCATACTTCACGGCGGCCCGGTTTCCTGCGTTTCTCCTTATACATTGCCCGGTCTGCCTCGGCAATAATATCTTCTAAGGGGACCTCATCTTCACTGTTATAGCTCACTACACCCACACTCATACATTGGTTATGCTCAGCAAGCTTTTCATGTAATCGCCGGAGCAAAGCCTCAGCGTTATGTCCCTCTGCTTCTATTGCCATTACGATAAACTCATCGCCTCCAATCCGTGCCTTAATATCCGTGTTGCGGAATGTTTCACTTAAACTACGAGCGGCTTGTGCAATTGCTTCATCTCCAGCGGTATGACTTAATTCATCGTTAATCTGTTTCAACCCATCAAGGTCAGCGTAAAAGATAAGTAAGTTGCGTTTGGCGCGTCGTGCCAACAATAATTGTTCTTCTGCTAATAGAAGGAAACCTCGGCGGTTATATAAACCAGTCAATTCGTCGACGAGCGATAACTGACGAAGTTGCTTATTGGCAGCTGCCAATTCGGCTGTGCGTTCAGCGACCTTCTCTTCCAATTCGGCGTTGAGTTTTAGAATTTCGTCTTCCGCCTGCTTGTGTTTCGTGATGTCACTGGAAAGAATGAAGATACCATCCGGCGCAGGCTGGATGCTAAGCTCGAACCATCCTTTAGCGCCGTCAGAATATAGGAATTCATTGATCATGCGGTGGGATGTGCGCCCTTCCATGGAGTGCCGTAGCGTAGCAAACATGGCGCTATTTTCAATGCCGGGATAACATTCCATCATTGTGCGCCCAAGCAGTTCATCCCTGGTTTGTTTGCTGTGTTCAATTGCGGAAGCATTCAGATAAAGATAACGCCAATCATATCCAATGATCTGTCAACCTTCTATCATGCTTTCGAGCGTGCTGCGGAAGCGCAGCTCACTTGCGTGTAAACTATCATCCATTTGCTTGCGTTTGATATCAATATTCGTCAGTTGCCTCGCATTGATCCAGACGAAAATAGTCAGTGTTGTGATAATGGATACCACCATTACTGCAAGACCGAAGGCCGTATCGTACAGACCTGCTTGTTGACCTAATAATCTTATCCATCCTAACAGGATGGGACCCACGATAATCATGGGTAAAAACCTTCGTAAAATACTGCCGCCCGCTGTATCTGCCAGAACAGTTTGCATCAGCCCGCGCTCCGGCCGCGCAAAAAGGATGCCAATTGAAAGCAGAATAAAACTCAAGGCGGTGTGCAATGCCATGGATGTATACTCGCCAATTTTATAAAGGGAGGAAACCCCATAGATGTAGCCGATTAAAGCCAATATGGAAATCGCGAACGCTATAATCAGTAGCGACTCACTGAGCAGTTTTTTCG
>JANMSY010000575.1:0-4389 GCA_031389865.1 Anaerolineales bacterium
TCCTTGCCACCCCTGCGACATTTCAGGGCGCTTTGTATGCGTCGGTTGTGGAACGGTTTGCCAACGGCGTGGAGTTATTTCAAAATACCTGCAGTGGTCTGGTACTGCAAATCGAGCAGGGGAATCTGGACGGCGAAGAAACACGCAGAATTTTGGAAGACGCGCTTCTGCCGATGCTTGCGAAGAATATTGATACGGTTGTGTTGGGGTGTACCCACTATCCATTTGTGATACCGCTCATTCAGCGGATCGTGGGGGACCAGGTGCGGGTGATCGATCCTGCTCACTCGGTGGCGAAGCAGGTTCGGCGGGTACTCGAAGCGAAGGGGATGAAGGGCGAATCTGAAGCGCGGGAAAGTATCCGAATTTATACATCGGGAGATCCCGAAGAATTGAAATCCTTGTTGCCGATATTGCTGGGAGAATCCGGGGAAATCGAAAAAGTGAATTGGGTTAATGATTTACAAGTGAATTAGCCACACAGATCACAGAATCAAAGAGATTTTTCTCAGAGTCGCAGCGCTCTCTGTGGCTGAACTTTTACAATGCTGATGCCAGCAATATTCCGAAGATGGCGATCAGCACACCCATATGCAAAAACAAATTGCTGCCCGTCACCCAGTTGAGCCCGAAAAGGAATGGCAGGAAAAAATTGACAGCAATCAGCAGCATGCCAAATAATGGTAACAAACCTTTTCGATGTGCGAAGTAGTCCGACGCCTTGTCAACCATCTTTGAAAGCCATTTCATGCTTCTTCCTCTTCCTCGGGTTCCTGGTGATTCTCTGAAACCTGCCAGCCACGGAATTGTGCAACCATCCGCCCGGGCACGCGTCCCTGCATGAGTACGCCGCCGCGCTCATGCTCGATGCGCTCGATTTGTCCCGCTTCATGGAACAGCGAGATCAGCGCGCCCTGTTGATAGGGAAGCCTCACAAGGATGGGAGTATATGTTTCATACAGCTCCTCCTGCATGACTCGCAGCAGATCGGGAATGCCCGTTCCATCCAGGCCGGAAATTGTCACTGCCTTCGTTGAGAAGTGACTGACTACCTGTTTCGCGGCCTCGGGGTCACGCAGACGGTCCACCTTGTTCAACGCGGTCACAACAGGGATATGACGTGCCCCAAGCTTTTCCAGCGTATCCTCCACGGATTGAAATTGATTCAATGCGTTGGGATGTGAGATATCCACTACGTGTAAAAGCAGGTCGGCTTCCACGATCTCTTCCAGCGTGGCATGGAAGGCTTCCACAAGGGCTGTGGGCAGTTTTTGGATGAAACCGACTGTGTCAGTGCACAGGGCCTGGTATCCGCCCGGCAGTTCAACCTTGCGGGTTGTGGGGTCGAGTGTGGCGAACAATTGATCGGCTACGTGCACATCTGATTTCGCCAGCCTGTTCAACAATGTTGATTTGCCCGCGTTGGTGTATCCCACCAGGGCAACCGTTGGGATGCGTGAACGCTTGCGTTGGGCACGATACCGACCGCGATGGGCCTCTACCTTTTCCAGTTGCTTTTTGAGATGGGCAATGCGCTTACGGATGGCGCGCTTGTCCATTTCCAATTGTGTTTCACCCGGGCCACGCAAGCCCACGCCGCCTGTCGAGCCGGCGCGCCCACCTCCACCGCCTGCCTGACGTTCAAGATGTGTCCATTGACCTGTGAGGCGCGGCAGATAATAGTCATACTGTGCGAGTTCCACCTGCAACATGCCTTCGCTTGTATGCGCATGCTGGGCGAAGATATCCAGGATGAGGGCGGTGCGATCCAGCACACGGACGTTGTCACCAAGTGCCAGCTGTAGTTCTCTTTGGTGACGCGGGGAAAGTTCATCGTCAAAGATCACGACCTGTGTCCGTGTCTCTTCAATAAGCGATTTCAATTCGTCCACTTTGCCGGGACCGATGTAGGTCTTTACATGCGGACGGTCCAGTTTTTGGGTGAGTTCGCCGACAACCTCCAGGCCGGAGGTGTCCGATAAGAGAGCCAGCTCGGTCAGCGAATCTTGCAATGGTAAAAATGATTTCTGCTGGAAGAGATCAACGCCTACCAGGAATGCATGTTCACGCGGGGGAGTTGTAAATTGAGGAGTTTTTTTAGCCATTTTTCTTTTCCGTGTTCGCAGGTGATTCAAGTGAATTAAATAATCTTGTCATTTCAGAGTCAGGTGATTCTGTTCTGGCCGGGATGAGGATGTGAAACGTGGAACCCGGGCAGACCTTTTCATCATAGCCCGGAGATTCAACCCAGATCGAACCGCCATGTGCTTCCAGAATGCCGCGGGCGATGGGTAAACCCAGGCCGGGGCCTCCACCTTTAAACTTCGTCTTGCCGCTGGAGTGCAGGTCCACACGTCCAAGCTGCCCAAACTTTTCAAAGATTACCGCCTGATCATCAAGTGAAATACCTATGCCTGAATCTGAGATGACTATTTCGATAAAACCAGGCAATGTCCTTCCATCAATGGTGATGGACCCGCCATCGGGAGTGTATTTTATCGCATTGTGAATGACATTTCGCACCGCCTGCATGATACGTCCGGCGTCAATGTAGAACCACTGTCGACTGCCATCGAAACTCCTGATTTCCATCGCCAGCTTTCGTTTTTTAATCGTTTCTTCCACCTCATGCCGAAGCGCTTCCAGCATTTGACTGATTTGCATAGGCTGAAAGTTGAGTTTCAGCAGTTTGTTATCGATCATGGAAACATCTATCATATCGTCCACGATGCTGCGCAGGCGGCCAATACCTGTCGTCATCCCTGCCAGCAGACTGTCGAGATTCACCCCTTTGCCCAGGCGCAGTAGATCCTCCATCATCGACGCGTAGCCTTCGATCAGCGTGATGGGCGTCTTGAGTTCATGTGCTGCAACCGAGATGAACGCCGACTTGCTTTTGTCCACCCGTTCCATCTGTTTCTGCACTTTTTCCATCTCGCTGGAAATATGGGCTACACGGGTTTCCATTTCGTAACGTGCCACCACTTCAAGACCATATGTATAAACCGGGATGACAGACGCCAAAAGATCGAGTGCCTGTTGCTTGGTCAGCGCTTCACGTGCCACCTGGATGGTCAGGGCGATCATGCGATTGATCAAAAAAGAGACGTGATAGGGTTCCTCTTCGAGGTCGGTTTCTGTGGAGGATTTTGCCCAATCGAGCAGGATCGAATCCATCCAGGCCGGGTCACCGGATGTCACAGATTGTTCCAGCAGATCGAAGAAACGCGCCAACTGTTCCTCGAAATCCGCGCGGATTTCCATGCCGCGTGCCATTTCCTGTCCCACACGCGAGATCCATGCAGGGCGGATTCTGGCAAGCACTTTTTGAGAGGGCGAAATCGTTTTTTTTCTAGGCACGGTTTTGTCGGGTGACAGTCCCTTTTATTTTATCAGGGTTGAGCGCTTTGCTGCATGACCCATGTGTGCAACGTTTCTCCCACTGCCTGCAGGCTTTCTGCCGAGACTTTATCGGGTGTATCCTGAACGGTGTGCCAGTAGGGATAGTCGAAGTCAATAATATCGATCGCGGGAATGCCTGCATCCACAAAAGGTGTGTGGTCGTCGAGCATGGAGTGCTTGTATTCAGGGATGAAGATGCTTTCGTAGCCAAGGCTTTTGGCAGTTTCCCAAATTTCATCAGTCAGCCGAATGTTTGAGTTGCGTTCCTTGTAGATATTCAGGTCGGCATCGCCAATCATATCCACGATGATCACTGCCTGCGGCCGGACAGGGTTATTTTTTACAAACTCCCGAGAACCCAGGATCCAATCCCAGCCCTCGATGCGGCCGTTATCTTCCGCATCAAAGAATACCAGCCAGATGGGAGCGGTATCCTCGGGCAGTGAACGCGCCAGTTCCAAAAGAACCGCCACACCTGAAGCGCCATCATTTGCACCGGGGACAAAATTCGTGTGTTGTATGGGGTCAGGATCGCTATCCGCGAACATGCGTGAATCGTAATGCGCGCCGATGATGATCTGCGGAGCCTCATCATTTCTCTTCGCGACAATATTCTCCACGGGATGGCCCAGGACTTCGGCTTCCTGGATCTCCACCTGCCAGCCAGCGGACTCCAATACCGTGCGAATCCATTCCTGTGCCTGGGCATGGCCCGCTGACCCAGGCACTCGCGCCCCGAAAGCGACTTGGGTCTGCACGTCCTTGTAGGCGCGTTGACCATCAAATACAGCGGGATCGGTTGTCGGCTGGGAAAGAAACGAGTACGTGTACCATCCCAATGTGGCAGTCAGAAGGAGTCCAATGATGGCGAGATAGGTGCTGATGGATTTATGGGTCACGCTTTGGCTTCACTTCCTTCCGTCGTTTTGGCCAGCACAAATTGTAGATCTGCAAGGGCGCGTTCAGCATAGGCTTTGCCGCGTTCAC
>JANMSY010000576.1:0-4843 GCA_031389865.1 Anaerolineales bacterium
CACACCGGCGCCCAGCTTGAGCATGGCAGCAATACGAGTGACGGGAGTCCCATCCCTGAGCGTGGTGGTGCTTGGGAGCGCGATGATCGGCACACCACCCTTCGAGCGGGATGCGCCATAAATAAAATCGAGCTGGCCGCCCACGCCGCTATAAAGCTTGGGACCGATGCTATCGGCACAGACCTGGCCGGTGAGATCAACTTCTATAGCCGAGTTGATGGCAACCATGCGCTCATTCTGCGCGATCACAAATGGATCGTTGACATATTCCGTGCGGTGCATTTCGATCAGCGGATTATCATCCGCCCACTGGTACAGTTCCCTTGTGCCCAGCATAAAGCCGGCAATGATCTTTCCGGGGTGCAGGGTCTTGCGTGCATTGGTCAACACACCCGCGTTGACAAGTTCAATGACGCCATCCGAGAACAATTCGCTGTGGACACCCAGATCCTTTTTGTTATGCAGATATTTCAGCACTGCATCCGGAATGGCGCCGATTCCGAGTTGCATGGTGGCCCCATCCGGGATCAGTTCCGAGATAAAGCCCGCGATCTTCTCAACCACCTCCGAGTTGCCATCCTCCCCCATGATCATTTCCGGGATCGGGTAATTCACGGGAACGATGTAATTCAAGCGGCTGACATGGATGAATGAATCGCCGAGTGTGCGCGGCATTTGCTGGTTCACTTCCGCAATGATGATCTTGGCTGATTCTGCGGGTGACTTTGTAAGGCCCACTTCCACGCCGAAGCTGCAGAAGCCATGCTCATCGGGTGGGGAGACCTGGATGATCGCAACGTCCAGCGGCAGGATGCCGCGCTTGAATAAAAGCGGAAATTCGGAAAGCAGGACCGGAGTAAAATCTGCGCGGCCTTCCTGCACGGCCTTACGGACGTTGTGGCTGATGAAGAGTGTGTTAACGCGCAGGTGACCTTCCATATCCGGGTTCACATAATCGGCGGGGCCGATCGTCAGCGCCTGGCAGATCTCCACGTTCTCGAGCGTCGAGGCGCATTCCACAAGGGCAGCGAGAGTCTTCTGAGGGACGGATACATTACCGGTCAGAAAGATGCGGTTGTTCGACTTGATGCATTGGACCGCTTCCTGCGGAGTAACGATCCGTGATTGATAAATGCTAGCCCAGTCCATCGTCGCCTCCGGGGGAAAGACGTGACAGGTGGACCAGCTCGCCATTGTGCGTATTGACAGCTTTTGCGATCGCGTAATTATCGAGAATGGCATTGGCAATGCCCTTATTCGCCATCTCTACAATGTATGGCATGGCCGCATTGACAAAGGCATGCGTGGCAGTTCGCGCCACTACGCCTGGCATGTTGGGGACGCAGTAATGGATAATGCCTTCCTCAACATACGTGGGCTGATCGTGCATGGTGGGACGGGATGTCTCCGCGCAGCCGCCCTGATCGATGCTCACATCCATAAAAACCGAGCGTGGTTTCATGGCGCGCATCATCTCACGAGTGATCAGGATGGGCGCACGCTCGCCGGGTACCAACACTGCGCCCACCACCACATCGGCATAGGCAGTAGTCTTTTCAATATTTCGTCTGGTGGACATCATCGTGACAACGCCTGGAAAACGGTTATACACTTCCTGCAACACATTGACATCACTGTCAAGGATCGTCACATGTGCGCCGAGTCCGATGAACGCCTCCGCGGCATATTGCCCAACAACACCACCGCCCAATATCACCACTTCAGCAGGTGGGACACCGGGAATACCACCTGTCAAAATGCCCTTGCCGCCCCAATTATTTTGGAGCAACCGTGCAGCGATCGAAGCCGCCATCTTGCCGCCGATCTGGCTGAATGGCCGAAGAACCGGCAGCGCTCCATTGGCTGTTTCGATCTGTTCATACGCTATGGCAGTGATCTTCTTTTCGAGCAGCACTTCCACCTTATCTTCACGTGAGGAGGCAAGGTGCAACAGACCCACAACAGCAGTGTGAGGTCTCAGCCAGCTCAACTCTTCCTTGGTTGGTCGGGCGACCTTGAGCAACAGATCGCCGCGCACAAAGACTTCTTCGGCCGAATAGACCACGCGCGCGCCCGCGGTCTCGAACTCGCGGTCATCGAAACCTGCTCCAACGCCTGCTTCATGTTCGACGTACACTTGATGCCCGTGCTGGGTCAATATCTCGACCCCAGCCGGTGAAAGACCGACCCGAAATTCAAAAGGGCGTCTTTCCTTGGGTATTCCAATGTTCATAGTGAGCCTCCATAAAAACCCTGCAGGCCAACGGACCTTCAGGGTTTCAGTTTATTGCATATTCAGAGCGTCGCGGATCAATGGCAGTGCCCAGTCAATGGTCTCTCTATCAATGACCAGCGGCGGCGCAAAACGGATCACGTTATCGTGCGTTTCCTTCGCCAGGATGCCCTTCTCCTGCATGGCTTCACAGAAGCGGCGCGCGCCTTTGGCCTCGGGCTTTAATTCGACACCGATCAAAAGTCCTTTGCCGCGCACCTCTTTGACGTGTGGACTGGGGATCTCGGCTAGCTGCTCCATAAAATATTCACCCAGCTCACGCGAACGCTCTGCCAGATTTTCCTCCCGGATCACTCTCAAGGCGGCGCGTGACACCGCTGCTGCAAGCGGATTCCCACCGAAAGTGGATCCGTGTTCGCCCGGCGTAAATAATCCGAGGATGGCTTTATCTGCCAGCACCGCAGAGACCGGGTAAAAGCCTCCAGCGAGAGCTTTGCCAATGATCGTCACATCCGGGCGGACATCCTCATGCTGCGCGGCAAACAGCTTGCCCGTCCGCGCCAGACCCGTTTGAATTTCATCCGCCATCAACAGGACATTGTTCCTCTTACAGATTTCCGCAACCTGTTTCAAATATCCAGCAGGCGGGATGATGACCCCGCCTTCGCCCTGGATCGGTTCCAACATAACGGCAGCAGTATTCGGCGTGATCGCTTTTTCGATCGCATCCGCATCGCCATACGGGACGTTGACAAAGCCGGGCGTGAACGGACCAAAGTCATCACGATAGAGAGGCTCGGTCGAGAACGTGACGATGGAGATCGTGCGACCATGGAAGTTACCCGCGGCGGTGATGATCTCAGCCTGGTGGCGCGGCACGCCTTTGACACGGTATGCCCACTTGCGGGCCAGCTTGAGCGCGGTCTCTACCGCTTCCGCGCCGCTGTTCATTGGCAGCGACATTTCGTAGCCGGTCATCTCGGAGAGCTCCTTATACAGGAGCGGCAGCTGGTCATTGCGGAATGCACGTGACGTGAGCGTGACCTTCCTGGCCTGCTCAAGCAACGCATTCAAAATTTTCGGATGTACATGTCCCTGATTGACCGCGGAATAGGCTGAAAGGCAATCGAGATATTTCCTGCCATCCACGTCATAGACCCATACGCCTTCTGCGCGTTCGATCACTACATCCAGAGGATGATAGTTATGTGCGCCGTATTCCTCTTCAAGAGCAATATAATCTTTTGTATTCATAAATTCACCTTTATTTTTTAACCACCAGGGGTCACGAAGGTACACCAAGGAAGAGAAAAGAAAACCTTTGTGAGCCTTTGTCTCCTTCGTGGTAAGAATTTTTAGCCAACCCCAAACAGTCTTGCCAAAATCGCCTTCTGCGCATGCAGACGATTGTGCGCCTGGGGGAAGATGACCGAATGCGGACCATCCGCTACTTCATCAGTCAATTCGTGGTTGCGATGTGCAGGCAGGCAGTGCATGACAATTACATCCTTATCCGCTTCGCTGACCAGCTGTTCATTAACCTGATACGGCGGAAAAACCTTCTCGCGTTTGGCAGTTTCCTCCTCCTGGCCCATGCTTGTCCATGTGTCGGTGTAGATCACATGTGCGCCCTTGACTGCTTCATGCGGGTCGCGCACAAAGGTCAGGACCGAGCCAGTTTCCTTGAGGGTCTCTTTTGCGACCTCGATTGCCTTGGGGCTGATGTCATAATCTTCAGGGCTGGCGATGGTAAAGTTCCAGCCAAGTTTTGCGGCAACATGCATGAGCGACACAGCCACGTTATTTCCATCGCCTACGTATGTCACATTCAAGCCTTTTGCCTTGCCAAACTTTTCCTGAATGGTGAGTGCATCTGCCATGCCCTGGCAGGGATGGTTGTAATCGCTCAGGCCATTCACCACAGGGATATCAGACCACTGTGCCAGCTGCAGAACATGCTCATGCTCGAACACGCGCGCCATCAGCCCGTGCACATATCCAGAGAGGACACGCGCAATATCGGCAATGGACTCGCGCTTGCCGAGGCCGATCTCATTCGGCGAGAGATACAGCGCGTCGCCTCCGCAGTGACGCATCGCCATATCAAATGAGACGCGCGTCCGCAGGCTGGGCTTCTGGAAGATCATGCCCAGCACTTTGCCCTTGAATAGCGGCGGATTGCCTTTTCTGAAATATTCTTCTTTAAGTTTAATTGCGAGGTCGAGAAGGTCCTGCACTTCCCCCGAGGACAGATCTGATATTGCGAGAAAATGTTTCATGCATACTCCTTGTAGACAAAGTATATCTTGAACAAGGGAAACTTACCCGTAGCAAGCATCACTCGTTCAGCGTGACATCCGTCAATGAAGGAAGAAAACAGTGTCAAAACGCTCTTAATCTTATCATGGCGTATATCATCATCCAAGATGGGCGATTCGCTTTTTCAGGGTTTTAACAAAGTCCATAATTATGTCACTCTCCCGAAGGACATCGGGACGATGTGAGGGAGCGTTCTTCCGCGACCGACACTTGCACCTGGCGCAAGTGCAGGTGAGAGTCTCGTTCCTGTAGTAGAGACACTTGCACCCACGCCAAGTGCGGTGTGCTTCG
>JANMSY010000617.1:0-4599 GCA_031389865.1 Anaerolineales bacterium
CAATACAACAAATCCTACGATGATGCTCATCCTGCCGGGCGTGATCCCCGTCAGCCCGGAGATCGCCACTTCGAGCAGCGCCCAGGGACTCGTCCCGAAATTGGAACGGATCATGGTCGCGATGGAAAGCCCGAAGATGGCAAATCCGATCTGGATCACGAACAAGTCACGCAGAAACGTATTCCAACGAACAGGTTTTAGCACTGAGTCTCCTTGAATGTCGTTGCGAAAGCAATCTCAAAATCTATCGGGAGATTGCCACGCCTCACTACGTTCGGCTCGCAATGACGGAGAGTCTAACACCTATGATAGACTCACGATATGCCACAAATACTTGAAACTCATCGCGATCAATTCACCATCAGCACCGATCCTGCGCGGCTTGATATGGATGCCATTTGCGATTTTCTGGCGCGCGCCTATTGGGCGAATACACGTCCGCGTGAGCGCACTGAACGTGCCATCCAAAATTCGCTCGTTTTTGGCGTGTACGACGGCGATAAACAGATCGGCGTTGCACGTGTCGTCAGTGATTATTCGATCTTCGCCTACCTGTGCGACGTCTTCATTCAGGAAGACTACCGCGCCCATGGCCTCGGCAAATGGCTGATCCAGACCATCATGGAACATCCCGACCTGAAAGACATGCGGCGCTGGGTCCTGGTCACAAATGACGCTCACGGATTATATAAACAGTATGGCTTCACATCCATCGAAGACACCGAACACTGGATGCAAAACTTCAAGAGCTTCCCCGAGGAGAAATAATGCCCTCTGTCATTCTCAAACCCGGCCGTGAAAAGAGTCTGCTGCGCCGCCATCCGTGGATTTTTTCAGGTGCTATCCAAAGTGCAGACGAAAACATCGCTTCGGGCGAGACCGTGGACCTGCTTTCGACTAATAAGGATTTTGTGGCCCGGGCATCCTACTCGCCAAACTCCCAGATCCGTGCGCGTGTGTGGACCTTCGAAGATGAGACGGTCGAAAAGGATTTTTTTAGAAAAAGAATTCGTTCAGCGATCCAGTCACGTCACACATGGAGCCTGACACCTGATACTGATTCATATCGTTTGATCTATGCAGAATCAGATAATCTTCCCGGCCTGATCGTGGACCGTTACGGAGATGTGCTTGTCCTTCAATCACTGACCGCTGGCAGCGAATTCTGGAAGGAAACCATCGCAGATATTTTGATGGAGGAGACCGGACTCTCCACCATTTACGAACGCTCCGATGCAGATGTGCGCGAACTGGAAGGACTCCCACAAAAAGTTGGCATTTTACGCGGCTCAGTCTCCAGTCTCCAATTCTCCATTCTTGAGCACGGCCTGCGTTTTCTGGTCAATCTCGAACATGGACACAAGACCGGCTTCTATCTCGACCAGCGCATGAACCGTTTGCGAGTGCGTGAACTCGCCAAAGACAAGGATGTGCTGGATGCCTTCTGCTACACAGGTGGATTCACCGTCAACGCGCTGGCAGGAGGCGCAACGTCTGTGATGTCAGTTGATTCGTCAGCCGATGCTCTGGTGCTGTGCAGGGAGAATATCTCTCTCAATACCCTGCCCGTTGACCGTCAAACATCGCTCGAGGGTGATGTATTCCACCTGCTTCGAAAATTCCGCGATGAGGCGCGTTCCTTCGATATGATCATTCTCGACCCACCAAAGTTTGCTCCCACTGCCGCGCAGGCTGAAAAAGCAGCACGTGGCTACAAGGACATCAATCTGCTGGCGTTCAAGCTGCTGCGACCTGGCGGGATGCTGGTCACGTTTTCGTGCTCCGGCGGAATTGATGCCGGGTTGTTCCAAAAGATCATAGCGGGGTCAGCCCTCGATGCAGGTGTGGATGCGCAGATCGTCGAGCATTTATCGCAGGGATCAGACCATCCCGTCGCTTTGCAATTTCCCGAAGGCGCCTATCTCAAGGGACTGATCTGCCTTCGGAAGTAAGATGGTATTATTGACATATCTATTTCCTAGTGGCATTGCAATCAAAATAAAATAAGGAGTGACCGATGAAACATTATAAGTATCTGATCATCGGGGGCGGGCTGGCAGGTGACGCAGCGACCCGTGGCATTCGTGAGCTCGACGCAGATGGGTCGATCGGCATGATCAGCATGGAGCCTGATCCGCCGTACATGCGGCCGAATCTTTCGAAAGGCTTGTGGAAGGGGCGTCCTGTTGAAAAGATCTGGCGTAAAACAGCAGAGCGGGGAACTGAACTTCATTTGAACTGCAAGGCAACACACATTGACCCACAGAGAAAATTGATCCGTGATGCGGGCAGCGATGAGTACGCATATGACAAGCTGTTGCTGGCAACGGGCGGGTCTCCCAACCATTTGCCGTTCGGTGAAGGCAATATTATTTACTATCGAGACTTTCAGGATTATCAGAAGCTGCGTGAGATGACCAAACAGGCAAAGCACTTCGTGGTGATCGGCGGGAGTTTCATTGGTTCCGAGATCGCGGCTGCACTGACCACTGTCGGCGAAAAAGTGACCATGATCTTCCCGGGCGATGCGATCAGCGAAAAGATTTTCCCCAGTGACCTGGCAAAGTTTCTTAACGAGTATTATCGTCTTAACGGCGTGGAACTGGTGACAGGCGATTCGGTGGCAAGCGTTCAAAATAACGGAAGCCGCATCACGGTCCGCACTGGAAGCGGACGCTCCTTCGAGACAGATGGAGTCGTGGCGGGGGTGGGCATCCATCCGAACCTCGATCTGGCAAAAGAGGCGGGCCTGAAAATTGACGACGGGATCGTTGTCAATGAGCATCTGCAGACATCCCTGCCCGACATCTACGCGGCAGGCGACGCGGCAAATTTCTTCCATGCCGCGCTCCAAAAGCGGACGCGGGTCGAACACGAAAACAACGCAGTGGAAATGGGAAAACTTGCCGGGCGCAATATGGCAGGTGCAAACGATACATACACTCTCGTGCCAATGTTCTATTCTGATCTCTTCGATATTGGGTATGAGGCTGTCGGTGAAATGAACAGCAAAATGGAAACATTCTCCGACTGGGAGGAGCCGTTCAAGAAAGGTGTGATCTACTATCTCGACGATGGTCGCGTGCGCGGCGTGTTGTTATGGAACGTCTGGGAAAAAGTGGACGATGCCCGCGCGTTGATGATGGAGAAAGGCCCGTTCAAGGCGCAGGATTTGAAAGGGAGAATAAAGGGGTAGTGAAAAACGAGTAGACTTGATTCGATTCTGGGTGCTATACCCAGGGCGGTCACAAATTGCGCTTTTTCAAAGGTGGGAAAGCACAATTTGTGACCGTGGGCATTATATAAATGTCGAAGCCTGTCAGTGTCAGCAGCCCATTGGTTTTAAAAAAGACTCACCCTGGAATATGAATTTCAGGGTGAGTTATGTTTTAAGCTCCGGTTTCAACCGTACTATTTACTTCTCATCCCCGATGGCTGCAATTGCGCGCAACAGGCCAACGATCATGACACCCAGTCTCATTCCCTCGCCTGACGAGAGGCTGAGTTCTGTCCCCTTCTGTTCTGCACTGCGGTTGAGTAACATCGCACCGATTAATCCTGTCATTGCGCCAATGAGTGCACCAAATAATAAGGTTCTGTTCTTATTCATGATTTCAAAATCCTTTCTAATTCCAGTTCAAGTCTTATGTCATCCTGAGCCCTTCGGGAGAGAGACATGGCATTCTTAAGATATGTTCCGATTACTTTCACCCAACAGGTATACACCTAACGTTTCCTGAAAATTCGATGAATGCCCGCGCCAATTGAGTCGAGGAAAATGATCGGCTTGGCGGCAGCATTCGCTGCGCGTCTTGCATAACTTTCCACCTTGTAGAAGAAATCCTGGGTCATGGCTGTGTATTTTGGAGTGATATTGAGAAGTTTTGCCAGCAGATAGATGATGCCGACCAGCAGTGCGAGAAAGACCAGCATGAAAATCATGGTGGGAATTGCGATCCAGATTGTGGAGATCGCCGCCCAGCGCGCCACGTCTCCGCCTGCTCCAAAGGTCGCGAGATTGATAAGCACAATCAAGGCAATACAGAGTATTGTACTCAACACGACAGGAAGAATGATCTTCCAGGCAAGATCCTTGCGATGTTTTTTATAGGATGTGTGAACGGGTTTGGAAATATTTTCTTTCATCACATTTATTTTAGCATAGGTCCCATCCCTTTCCAACTCTTCTAAATAGGTTTTGGATATATTAATGGATATGGTTCACAGCCCCGCCGCCGCTGCCCGTCCCAGCCCCCCAAATACGACAATTGAAACGTAGGATCGATGGATACTTTTGATTATCGTATTTTGGACGGGCGGGATTAAACCGCACAGAGCGGTCTGGCGCGCCTCGCCCAGGCACGCCAGAACCGCCCTGGCAAGGGGGAACTGGACTTGACCAATATTTCTTTGTATCGTACGGAACGGCAGCCGCCGTTTCCTACACGATTATCTTCGATTCCGCAAAAAGGTCGGGATATCGAGATCGTCCCGGCTGACGGGCGGTTGTGACTCACGAGTGTGTTTCGCCTCACCAGATTGAACGTCCGCCTGAACGCTGACTGATTCACTGGAGCGCATGTAGCCAATGGGCTCCGA
>JANMSY010000645.1:0-2378 GCA_031389865.1 Anaerolineales bacterium
GCGTGATCATCGTGGGCGTGATCGTCATGGTCGTATCCGTCAGGCTTACCACCGCTGCTCAACTGAAACGACGTGTACTTTCGGATGATGTCGCCCAGGCTAATGCCCTGGCGTCCCTGCTCGCCGGGTTTTATTCGCAAAAAGGAGACTGGGACGGTGTCGAAACATTCCTCGCGGACGCTCCCTCACAGACGACGCCAACAAATTTCCAGCCGGGCGGCATGATGGGACCGCAGATGATGTGGAGTTGGGAACAATGGGTTCAGGTCACACGCACAAGCGGTTTCATAGCTGACCGGGTGGTGGTATTGGACAGCCGGGGCGAAGTCATCGCCGACACGGGTGGGGCCAGCCTGGGTGAACAGCATCCGGCGCAACATGCCAAGAATGGCATCCCCATCGCTGTCGGCAGCGAAACCGTCGGCACGGTGCTGGTCGGCTCGATGATCGAACCTGTCCTCAATCCGGCAGATGAAGATTTCCTTCGTTCCGTGAACATCTCCATCCTGATTTCCTCAATCTCTGTTGGCATTCTGGGGCTGGTGCTCGGTTCTTTGCTTTTTCGGCAGATCACTTCCCCGTTACGGGCGCTCTCGCAGTCCGCCCAGGCTATTGCGGATGGTGACCTGGGACGGCGTGTCGAGATCAAGTCAAACGACGAAATTGGTCAGGCGGCCCATTCTTTCAATCGCATGGCTGAAAGCCTAAGCCAGGCAGACGCCCAGCGGCGGGACATGATCGCCGACATCGCTCACGAACTTCGTACGCCGCTGACCGTCGTTCAGGGAAACCTTGAAGCCCTCATGGACGGCGTATACGATCTGACGCAGGAGAACGTGGCCGCCGTCCACAAGCAAACTGTGATTCTGACCCGGCTCGTCGCCGATCTGCGCGACCTGGCATTGGCAGAGTCTGGTCAGTTGCGGCTGGAGCGGAAGACGGTATCCTTGGCGGATGTAATTTCGCAGGTGAGCGAGGGGTTGGAAGTGCAGGCGCGTGAGAAAGGGGTCACAATGAAATTCGAGACCGCCGAGAACCTGCCCAAAATCCAGGCTGACGAGCAGCGCATTACCCAGGTGCTGTTCAACCTGATCTCGAATGCCCTGCGCCACACGCCTGTCGGCGGGACGATCACGACCAGCGCCGAATTGCACGAGGGGCGCGTACTGGTCAGCGTGCGGGATACGGGATCGGGCATCGCTCCCGAGGAATTGCCGCGCGTGTTCGAGCGCTTCTACCGCGCCGACCGCTCGCGCGCCCGCTCCACAGGCGGATCGGGGCTGGGACTGACGATTGCCAAACAGATCGTCGAGGCGCACGGCGGCCAGATTTGGGCGCAGAGCTGGCTGGGTGCCGGCTCGACTTTCGCATTCAGCCTGCCCCTGTCCGCCCCCGCCTCCCCACCAGCAATCTCCCGCTCTCAGCATATCTGCCCGCGCTGCGGTCAGGCGACAGAAAGCGACTGGTTATTGTGCGCTTATTGCGGCTCTCCGCTCCACGAAACAGAATAACAAACAGCCCGTCATTGAGAAAACCTTACTTTCACTAATTAGTCAACGCCCATGCAGGGCACACAACAAAAACGGATGCAGAGAGTTCTCTGCGTCCGTCTCTTTTTTTTTATTCCACGATCAACTTGCCGCGCAGCATGCCCATCTGACATTGGAAGCCATATTCGCCTGCTTTGTTGGGCGTGAATTCCAGATTTTATTGAAAGATACACACAACAACAGGCTCTGGTACTTTCGGAACCTACACCATATTAACTCTCGATTCTATAGTTCCTCATCATGCCTGCATCCCCATGTTCGAGATTATGACAATGATAAACGAAAGTCCCTGCGTAATCATCGAAGCGGACCAGCACCTGAACCTTTTCGCCAGGCAGGACCAGCACGGTATCCTTCCAGCCAGCGTCTACAAACCCAGCGCTCAATTCCTGATACGCTGACTCATTGCCCTGCGTAAGCTGGCGACTGAGTACCTGAAATAGTACGCCGTGAATGTGCATGGGATGAGGCATTTCCATATCCATCATGCCCATGCCCATACCACCTCCGCTGCCTTCGAGATTGGCAAATTCCCAAACTTCCAAATCGCCAAGCTGCACTACCTCATCCCGCGCAACCGCGTCCATCTCGAACACGCGGCCATTGATGGCGTGGGTCATGCCCTGCATCGTCAGCGTAAACGAGCGCGGATCGTTCTGGTTGACTGTATCTTTCACGCGATGACGTTCAATCGTCGAGAGATGTGTTGGCAACGGGGAAACATCCGCGCCTTTTTCACCAACTTTCAGACGCAGGATGTCGAGTGGCGCGCCGTTGGACCAACTGGAACCGCCGCCCATCATGCCTCCACCGCCACTGCTGAATCCT
>JANMSY010000647.1:0-8327 GCA_031389865.1 Anaerolineales bacterium
CACAATGATAGGCAAAATTGCCTGTCATTGTGCGGGCCTGACCTCAATCGTAAATTGCACTTCATCCTGATAGCCATCCTTGGCAAGGTTGACGCGCAGCCACCAGGTTCCCACGGATGGAAATTGCGCCCCAGCCATGAGCATGCCGCTTCCATCCGACATCGGTTGAGCAGTTCCTGAACCTACCGGTTGGTCGTTCCCCTCGCGACCATACTCGAACGAAAAAGAATCTGGCTCGATGCTGACGTTACGCGAGTTCATCAGCATGAAACTCAACCCGACGGTTCCTGTCGGCCTGGCAGGATAGGGATCGGTCTGAAATTGGACAGTGACAAAGCCGTACGGACCCAAGTCCGCCATCGCTTCGCGTGATGGGTTTTCCGCCAGCTCGACTGTCGTTGACCAGATCAATAAGGCGGTCACGCCGAGCGCAATCACGATAAAAATAATCAAATCAAGTCGAATCTTCTTGGTGTTTGACATGGATATTTCCTTTATTAATGCGATTTTATGCTTTCTGTAGGATTGGCATTCTTCATGCATTTCCACATCCAGTACAGACTGATTGCCATAATGACGAGCGCGATCACCTGCGCCTCACGAAAGCCTCCAGGCCCGAAGACGCTGTCGCCGCGAAACGCTTCGAGGAAGACTCTGGAGGCAGAGGAAACCGCAATCGTGAGCAGAAAATTCATTCCGGCTCCTTCTGGTTTTGGGAATCGTTCACGAATCACAAGAAAGATCGTCAATGCGATGAATGTCTCATAGAACTGTGAGGGATGACGATAGTCATTCCACAACCGAATCGCCCAGGGAACGCTCGTCGGCGCGCCGTATGCATCGCCGCTCAGGACGTGAGCAAGTCCCACGAAGGCCATGAACAATGCCAGACCAGGCGCGATGGCATCGAGTGTTGGACGGATTGGCATTGCTTTACGCTGAACGAAAACTGCAAACGCGATCAATCCAACGGCCAATCCTGTTGATGGTGAAAGGGTGGTCGGGGTAAGCGACAGTAGGCTGAGGGGCTTGGATAAATATACAGCGGGAAACTCCAACGCATATCCCAGCCGTGCGCCGATCAACCCTGCCAGCAGGCCGTAAAAGATCAGATTGCTAAGTGTGGACGCATTGATCTTCAAGCGAACAGCCTCGCGCTCGATTAGCGGAAGCCCCACCCATAAGCCAGCTAGCAAAGCCAGGCTTGCCATGGGAAGGATAAAAGGCCCCAGGCGCAAGTAAGGGAACATGCTATGGAACCTCCTGTAGCAATGCCTCGATCTTCGAGCGAATAAAAGTTTCGCTCATTGGTCCGCCCACCAGCACCGTGCGGATGATCCCCTCGCGGTTGATAAAGAATGTGGTTGGCAAACCTCTGATTTGATACAGGGAATTGCTAATACTTCCCTCGCGATCCAGCAAGATAGGATAAGTCAATTTGAATTCCTGGACGAAGGACTCTACCTCGCTCACCACATCCTGGTTGGTCAGATTCACACCCAGTATGACCACGCCTGAGTCTTTATATTGCGCATACGACTTTTCCAACGCGGGCGTTTCCGCGCGGCAGGGCAGACACCACGTTGCCCAAAAATTGACCACCACGATCTTGCCACGCAACTCCGAGAGAGTGATCCTCTTTCCATCCAGTGTATCGAGAGTGAAATCGGGAGCCAGAAAACCCTCGCGCGGACTCGGCGAAGAGGAAAGGGGCGCGCCGACTGCTGATGGGACGCGCGACGCTGCCGTCCACAGGATGCCTGCGGCGAGGCCTACCAGCATGAGAACTTCCCAGCGCCTCTTTCGGGATGGAAGGCTTGATTCCGTCATAACAACATTCTCCAATCCCAGGCATTATTTCAGAAGCGAATCGATGGTCTGCTGAAATATCTCGTACGGTTGCGCGCCGACGACTGCCTGGCCATTGATTAAAAACGTCGGCGTACTGCGCACTCCAATGGACGAAGCCAGACTGCTTTCATCTTGAATCAGTTGAGTATATTTCCCTGAATCAAGACACTCATTGAATGCGCTTGTATCCAGTCCCAGTTCCTCAGCGAACTTCTTCAAATTATCCTTATTGAATGCTCCCTGGTTCTCTCCGGATTGACTGTCGTAGAGCTTGTCGTGATACTCCCAAAATTTATTCTGGTCCGCTGCGCACTCGGCTGCTTCGGCGGCCCAATTCGATTCCGACCCTAGGAACGCGAAGTTGAAGTATGCAAAACGAACCTTTCCGCTCTGCATGTATTGCTCATCAATCTGAGGTTTTGTCTCGGCGAAAAACTGTCCGCAGTAAGGGCATTGGAAATCGGCGAACTCGATAATGGTTACAGGCGCGTCCTGGTCGCCCATGAAATGACGGGTTTTGGCAAGTACGGTTTCCATCAATTTTTGTTGCGCTGCAGAATTATCCGCGGTTGGGATCACAACTGGTGACTCAGAATTGACCGATGCTTCAGGTTGAGCCTGGTTTAGCATGAAGGGACGCCCATAGTATCCGACCAATAGACCTAGAACCAGCATCAGTACCCCGACAATTGGCGTAGCCCACGACTGAATCGAGATTGTTATCGCGGGTGCTTTCTGCGCTTCTAGGGGCGCGGACTCTTCTTGCACATCCAGAGGCGCACTCTCTTCAACGGCAACAGGTTTCTTTCGCCGCCTGACAGGTTCCTGGGATGCGGTAGTTTCTTCCATTTTTTTCATGTCCGATTTTCCTTTGCATCACTTGTCTTGAATTTCAAAACCGGCCCGTTCCCATTCCAGCATGCCACCTTCGAGATTCCAAATGTTGGTGTATCCCGATTTCACGAATTCCTCGGCAGCGATCGTGCTCATCCGTCCACTGCGGCAATACAGAACGATTTTGGCGTTCTTATCAGCGGGCAATTGCACAAGATTGGCCGGTTCGGTGACCTGATCATACGGGATGGACAGATCAGTGCCTGCGACGTTCCCTTCAAATGGGATGTGTACATTCACAAACACAAAATCCTTGTCCTTCAACATGCTGTCCAATTCATCGGCGTTGATGTTATTATAAGCGCCGCCCTCAACGTTGACTTTTTCGCCAACGACATCAGCAGCTTTGCCCTGACATGCGGCAAGAGCAAACACAGCGGTAGATAGCAGAACGAAAACGCGCATCATATGAATCTCCTTTTTGCTCAACGGCCAGATTTCAATATATTCGTTGAAGCGCTGTACACAATGTGGTAGATCAATTCTCTCTGAGAATGTCACGAACATGCTTTACCAATAATTCATTCAGGGGCAAAGCCAATTCCGTATCACGCGGCTCAGAAAAGGGTGCGGAAATATACCAGCGTTTCTGTCCCGATGGATCGATCAAGAAAACACCTGGTGTGTGCATTATTTCAGTTCCATCAGGATTGGGTGCAACTGCAATCGCATAGTCTCTCCAAATGATCTCGAGGTCTTGGCGGCTTCCCGTCAGGAAATGCCATATGGGGACTTCATCGAGATGCCAGGTTTTAGTGATCTCGTAGACATCAGCAATCGTATTAGCTTCATTATTCACGTTGATGCCGATGAAAGCGACTTGGTCAGCCTCATTACGATCAAACTGGCGATAAGCCTGTCTTAGTTGCGCGGCAGTTAACGGACAGGTATCCTGACACTTAGAATCCATGAAAGTCAGGACCACCACCTTTCCTCGAAAGTCAGACAGGTTGATTGCAGAACCATTTTGATCTGTTAGTCTGAAATCAGGCGCCTCGCCACTCATTTCAGTGCCCTCATAAGGCTGAACACTATCCAATGATGAAAGGATGAAATAAGCCAATGCTCCCGCGATGACTGTGATAGTGGGGATAAGCCAAAAGCGCCAATTTTTCATTGCCTGAGACTTTTGCACGGGAGCTGTTTTCACTCTCATCCTCATTCATTTGACCACGAGATGCCGCCGTCACGACTGGCAAAGATCTCACCTTGATCGTTAACTGCAATAACATGATCTGGGTCAAGCTCGCTGATTGCTACCGCCAACAATGTGTCATTCAATCCTGTCGAAACCCAGGTCTGCCCGCCATCATCGGAGTAATACAATCCCGCGGCAGGCTCCGCAGTAGTCACATATAAACGGCCATTTCCATGGACATACGCCACAGCGATCACGTCGTTATCCGGGAGATTCTGAACGGGCGTCCAGTTTCTTCCTCCATCCTGACTTTGCCAGAGTCCCGCCCCACCTGCCGCCGCGTACAGTGTTTGGTCATCTTCGCCCAGTGTAAGACTATGAATGGAGGCGGGGACCGTTACAGAAAGGGACTCCCAGCTAATCCCTCCGTCCTCTGAGCCAAACAGGCCAAAGCTAACGACATAAGCGAAGACCATGTTTGGGTTCTCAGGATCCACAGCGAAGGCATGGACATCGAGCCCTGGCAAATTGGCAGGAACAGACTGCCAAGTCTTGCCGCCATCATCGGATTTGACGAATACATTATGACCAGCGGCGTACATTGTTTGAGGGCTGGATGGTGAGACTCCAAGAGCCATTGCATCCGTATTCGCAAGCGTGGTGGGCTGCCAATCCTTTCCTCCGTTTTCACTGACCCACAAGCCATCGTGATGCCCGAAGAAGATTGTCTCCGGTTCCGTTGGCGAAAAAGCCAGCGAGTGGAAATCGTTCGTTGAGAGACGGCTGATCGGGGGTATTGAGTTCTTACTTGACTGCTTGCTGGAAAACACAATCCATAAACCAGCAGCAAGCACAATGATCACGCCTGCTGCCATTAACCAGCCAGATCGTGTTTTCTGTTGTTTCTTTTTACGCATACGCTCTTTATGTTTGCTCATGATCTTAGAATACGTCACCGCGCCAGCGATACCAAAACCAGCCGATGCCAATGCCTACAACTCCACCAACCACTCCCGCAAGCCAGTGGATTGGATGTGGTCTGGATTCGAAGATAGCCTCACCAACTGCAAGATAACCCATTAGACCCAAACCGATGGCCCATAGGTAAACAACAACGGGCCAATCCTTTTGTTTCTCTGCCTTCTTTGAAGAAGGCTTTTTCGTAACTTTAATCTTGCTCATTTCTTTTTCCTTTCATTGGCGAGATTATCTACCTTGTCTTGCTCAAGCATGCTCGTGGCCCGAGCCTCCGCAACCATCTTCAAGATTCAAAAGTTCAGCAATCTGTTGGGAAGACCAATTGTTTTCGGTAATCAGGTACTTTGCCTGTCCTTCAAAGGCAACCCAACGCCAGCATCTGCAACAACATGGCCCGCCCTCTTCAGATAATTTCGCCGCCTCATCGTAAATTGCCTGCTGGTCGGGGTTTAATTGGATCGTCCTTTGATATTCGAAAAGTTGCTTTGCAAGTAAGACGGGAACATCATACGGGTCGGCGGGAATCTGAGGAATGTCCGTGTATTTCTTTAGTCCCTCAACCTGCTCCTGGTATTTGTGAAAGTCCATTCGCGAACAACAGGAGCCTTGAATGCGCGTGTCATCGGGCATCGTCTCAACTGAGACGGGTTGCAAACCTCAAGTGCTCCCTATGCTTCGTTCACCACCCTGTCCTGAAAGGAAGGCGAATTTCTCGGGTGAACCTGCAACCAGATTGGCGCTTTGAACAGAAGCGTTGATTGGCGGTCTTTGAGATACCCAAACACTCACCGAAATAAATGTTCCCAAGAGCACGGCCCCGATTGCAATGGCGTTAATAAGTTTCCTCGGAAGAGTAGTTTCATTCCTGCTCATGATTGATTTCCTTTCTCAGCAACTCTAAAAGTATGTCCACTCAAGTAGCCAAGATATGCTGGCACCAATGGCAGGACGCACGGCGAAAGGAAGGAGAGCAAGCCTGCCAGGATCGCGGTCAGATAGGTGGGCGCAGCGGTGTAGGTGGAAAAATCAATATACAGTCCATTCTGGAAAGCCCAGATGGCGATGCGGCTCATCGTGTTGGTAAGCAACATGACGCCGATGATGAGAATGAACACGCCACTCGCAATCTGGAAGGCGCGCTGATAACGCCTCATCCGTTTGACCCAGCCCGTGGCGCGTTCGAGTCCGAGTGCCAGGATCAGGAAGGGGATGCCGAGACCCATTGAGTATCCTGAGGTCAACCACATAGCTTGACCGACCGTTTGCTGGCTCATGCCGAGGGTCAAGATCGCGCCGAGTGTCGCGCCGATGCACGGGCTCCAACCCGCGGCGAAGAAAATGCCCATGAGGGCCGACCCACCGTAAGTCCCGCGCTGCCCAGTGTATTGGGCGCGCGTATCTGCATAAAACCAGGGAATCCTGATGATGTCCAATGTCGCCAGCCCAAAGAGAATCACGATCACGCCGCCGATGCGTCCGAGAAGAAATTTATATTGGCCAAAGAGCTGGCCGAGGACCGTCACCGCGCCACCCCAGCCAACGATGAAGATCAGCGAAAAGCCGAGAACAAACAAGAGGGCGTGCGCAAAGACTTCCGATCGGCGAGGCGTCACGTAAGGTTGAGAAACGGCAAATGGTCGAGCCATGTTTTATCTCCTAAGGAGCGTTGGGTTCGGGCGACTTGTTGAGATTGGTCGTGTAGAATGTACGCGCCTGCACAGCGTCAAAGGTCTCCATTTTCTGTAAACGCCCCCAGGAGGTCATCGCAACAGGAACGTCAAGCGAATCCCACGGGTAGGCAATCACTTTGACGTTATTGAATTCGTCCAATACGGATTTGATTTGGGATTTTAGATCGGTGCAGGCGGTTTCGTTGAGCAGGCTGCAGTTGTACCAGAAGATGATGTACCCATGTTCCAGGTTGTGGACCAGGTATCCTGCGGGATACTGGTAGGAGTTAGTATCGTAAAACCCAGCCTGTGCCTCGTCAGGATAATGTGGCCCTGAGGTGGGAGGATCAGAGTTATATTCTCCAGGATCAGAATCGACGGCGATATGAGTACTAGTCATGATCGGTATCTCTTCCCCTGTGAGCGGGCGTATGCCCTGCCAGACGAATAAGCCAATGATAGCGAGCACACCTAGACCTAGCCCGCCCCAGATGAGGCTGCTTTTCAGCTGTTGTTGGCGCTGGCGGGTGCGCATTTGCTGGCGTTTACTTGATCTTTGGGTCATTTCTCTTCTCCATAAAGGCGTTAGTCAGTTTGATTTGAGGATTTTTCGAATTACTTTTCTTCAGCGATAATCAGCTGCAAGCGATTCGCTATGGGTTCGGTCTGGCGGTAATCCACCATTGATACTCACGCTCCTCGCGGCGCCATTTGCTCTTGATGAATTCAAGAATAGCGACAACTTCCTCGCGGCTGAGTTGATCCTTGAACGGGGTCATCTTTGAGTTGTCGGCTGGGTCTCCGCCGTCTTCAGTGATGTTGATCAGCACTTCGTCCGAATGATGCCAGGTATGACCTGAACTGTCGTGTGGTGGAGGCGGAAGTGAACCATCTGGCAGGCGCTGTTTCCAATTCGGGGCACCTTCCAGGTTTGCACCGTGACATTTGGCGCAGTATAGGGCATACAGGATTTCTCCCTGCGATACATTTTCAGGATTCAGGGTTGGCAGAGGTGGGACGGCGGTTTGATTGATCACCACTGCTCGATTCGCGGAGGCGGTTTGTTGATAAGCCAGGAAGGCCGCACCGAGGATCAAAACCAAAATGGCGAGCCCAAAGACTCGTCGCTCTCTTATCATGGTTTCAAACCGGCCCGACGAAACTTATTCTCGATCAGAAGGACATAGTCAGCGAAGAACCTGTCGATCACAGGATAAGCCAGCCAGATGACCGCAAGGCCAAAGAGCACGCCAGTAATGAGCCTCATCCAGGAATTGAACGAGCCGAGCGCATCGCCCGCGTAAAAGGTTGAAGGAAAGATGTTGCCAGTTAGAGCAGCCTGCCAGAGATTGGTATCGCGAAAACCCTGGCCGAGTCCTGTCAGGTCACTAATCATGTGCGTGTCGCCATCAACCAGCATGGGAAGAAGCAGAAGGACAAAACCCCATAGCGGGAGCGGTCTAATCTGTTTGCGCGCAAACGCGTAAACGATGCTTGCAAGAAAAAGGCTGGTGTACATCGAGACCATTCGATCCGACCATGCTACCTTCCAGCCCATATCGACATTTCCAATCCACTGGCGTAAGACGAAGGGATCAGTTGTGTTCTGCCAGGCGGCCTGAATCTCAACCGGGGAATACATCGGCTTCGGGCCAAATAGGAAAAATGACCGTTCAGGAAGTTGATGGCACTGAAAGGCATAAAAAGAGTAGACCGAACTCGCCGCCCATTCCCAGCCCCAATGCAAAAAGACAGGCGCGAGCCAGGGTAACCCAACCCAGACAGCAATCAGCAGG